>CAYJFG010000031.1:0-20215 GCA_964369305.1 uncultured Eubacteriales bacterium | reverse complement strand
TGGTGGGCCATCACGGACTCGAACCGCGGACCAACCGGTTATGAGCCGGTTGCTCTAACCAACTGAGCTAATGGCCCAGGGCTAATCACTTACTGCCATAGTAGTATATCAAATTTTAAGAGATTTGTCAATACTTATTTGAAAAGTTTTGTGAGTTTCTCGTAAATAATCGATAAATAGGGGAGATACTTTATAAATTATCGTTAAAACATAATCATTTTAATTAAAACGAGGTAGTGGAAAACAAAAGCTACCTCGTTTTGTGTTAAAAAATGATAAAGAATTAAAGTTTAGAAATTCAGCTATTTAGCTAAATGTGAAATTAAACATTAAAAATATTATAACACTCTAACGTTTAAAACTCCTGGAATTTCTTTTAATTGGTCTACAATTTCTTTTTTAGCGTTAGACGCATCAATAATTGTATAAGCGTTATCTTTTTTAGATTTATTTTCCATATTTTCTATATTAGAACTATTTTCGCTAATAACAGAAAGTAGGCTTGATAATATATTAGGTGAATTTGTATGCAATACGCAAAATCTAGTATCGCCTGTTTTATCCATGCAAACATTTGGGAAGTTTACGCTATTTGTGATATTACCATTTTCTAAATAATCTTTTATTTCATCGCAAGCCATTTTAGCGCAGTTATCTTCACTTTCTGGAGTTGATGCACCTAAGTGAGGCATAGCGATAACATTTTTAGCGTCTAATAATTCGTCAGTTGCAAAGTCAGTAACGTAGTTTGATACTTTTCCGCTTTCTAAAGCTTTTAAGATGTCAGCAGTATTTACAAGTTCTGCTCTTGAGAAATTTAAAATTCTTACATCGTCTTTCATTTTTGCAATTGAGCTTTCGCTGATTATTTCTTTTGTGTCAGCTGTTAATGGTGCGTGAATTGTTATATAGTCGCATTGTGCGAAAATTGGGTCGAGAGTTGTAACGTGAGTTGCGTGTCTTGAAAGTTGCCATGCAGCTGAAACTGATAAGTAAGGGTCGTAACCTAAAACTTCCATACCTAAGTCAACGCAAGCATTTGCAACTAAAACGCCTATAGCACCTAGACCAATAACGCCTAATTTTTTACCTTTTATTTCTGGTCCGCCGAAATTGCTTTTTCCTTTTTCTACCATTTTAGGAACGTCAGCACCATTACCTTTTAAAGTGTTAGCCCATAAGATACCGTCAAGAATTTTTCTTGAGCTTATAAGTAAACCTGTTATAACTAACTCTTTAACAGCGTTAGCGTTAGCACCAGGTGTGTTAAATACAACTATACCTTTTTCGCTGCAAGCATCGATTGGAATGTTATTTACACCAGCACCTGCACGTGCAATTGCTAAAGTATTTTCTGAGAAGTCCATATCGTGCATACTAGCACTTCTTACTAAAATTGCGTCTGGATTTTCTAAATTGTCACCACAAGTGTAGTTATCGCCTAGTCTAACAAGACCTGTATCAGCGATTTTATTTAATGTCATTATATTATACATAGTAAATTCTTCTTTCTATATTTTATTTTATAGCATTTGTATTTTTTATTGTCTAAAGATAGTCGACATAAAATTTAAATACTATATTTTATGAATTTGCTTGTTCAAATTCTTTCATAAAGTCAACTAAAGCTTCAACACCAGCTATTGGCATAGCGTTGTATATAGATGCTCTCATACCGCCTACACTTCTATGGCCTTTTAAGTTTGCAAAGCCTTTTGCTGTAGCTTCTTTTACAAATTTAGCGTCTAATTCATCGTTGCCTGTAACAAAAGGAACGTTCATAAGAGATCTGTCTTCTTTAGCAACTGTATCGCTAAACATTTTTGAGCTATCTAAGAAATCATAAAGAATGTTTGCTTTTTTGATGTTTAGTTTTTCCATTTCTTCAAGTCCGCCGATGTCGTTTTTAATCCATTCTAAAACTAGTTTAGCCATGTAGATTGTGTAACATGGTGGAGTGTTAAACATTGAATCGTTATCAACGTGAGTTTTGTAATTAAACATTGTAGGAGTAATTGCTTGTGCTTCTCCTATTAAATCTTCACGGATTATAACAATTGTAACGCCTGATGGAGCCATATTTTTTTGAGCCCCTGCGTATAACATACCAAATTTTGAAACGTCGATAGGTTTTGATAATATGCAAGATGATATATCAGCGATTAGTGGAACGTCGCCAGTGTCTGGTAATTCGTTAAAACAAGTACCATATATTGTGTTATTCATGCAGATGTGGAAGTAGTCAGCATCTTTTGTGAATGTAGAAGAGTCAAGTTTTGGAATATATGAGAAAGTTTTATCTTGTGAAGATGCAACTATATTTGCGTCCCCGTAACGGCTACCTTCTTGATATGCTTTTTTAGCCCATTGACCTGTAATAACGTAGTCAGCTTTTCCGCTTTTTGTCATAAGGTTTAGAGGAATCATAGCAAATTGAGATGAAGCTCCGCCTTGTAAAAATAATACTTTGTAATTGTCTGGAATACTCATAACTTCACGAAGTAAGCTTTCAGCACCTTTTATGATTGAGTCATAAACTTTTGAACGGTGCGACATTTCCATAACACTTTGACCGCTACCCTCATAGTCAAGCATTTGTGCAGCTGCTTTTTCAAGAACTGACTCAGGTAATACTGATGGACCTGCTGAAAAATTGTAAATTCTACTCATAATAATAAAAATCCTTTCCTTATTTAGATTTACATAAAATTAAATTTAATACTAGTACTAATTATAATCGCTTGTTATATTTGTGTCAATATAAATCATTTAACAAATTAAAAATTTACCAAAAAACCTTGACTTTTTCGATTTATATTGCTATAATTTTATTGTACTAGTTTAACTAATACAATATCTATAAGCAAATTATTACGAAAGGAGAAAGACTGTGTTTAATATCAATCTTCAAAGCCGTGAGCCTATATACGAACAACTATATAACAATGTTATTAAACTTGTTACTTTAGGAGTGTTAAGCCCTGAAGATAAATTGCCGACAGTTCGAGCTTTAGCGTTGGAACTTGGTGTAAATCCTAATACAGTGTCAAAAGCGTACCAACTTTTGGAGCGTGAAGACTTAATTTATACGTTAGTTGGGCGTGGCACGTTTATTTGTAAAAAAGGCTTTGAGAACAAAAGTCATAAGAAGAATATGTGTAAAGAAGTTGAGGTTTGCTTAAATAAAGCAAGAGAATTGGGAGTTACAAAAGAAGAAATAGAAAAAATTATTATGCAGATATATGTAAGTAACGGTGAGGAGGCACAATCTAATGATTGAAATTAAAAGTGTTACAAAAACATTTGAGAAAAAGAAAGCTTTAAACGATTTTAGTTGTAAGATAGAAAGTGGCTCGATTTTTGGACTTGTAGGCTCAAATGGTGCCGGCAAATCAACACTTTTACGAATAATGGCAGGGATTTATAAACCAGATAGCGGAGCGGTTTATTATGATAAAAGACCTGTATATGAAAATCCAAAGGTTAAGCAAAGTATATTTTTTATTCCAGATTTTCCTTATTTTTATAGTGATTCTACCATTGAAAATACAGCAATGCTTTACAAAAGTTTGTATGCTAATTGGAATAATGAAAAATATAATAAATTAATTGAAGTTTTCGCACTTGATAAAAAAGCAAAAATAATAAATATGTCAAAAGGTATGCAAAGGCAAGCGGCGTTGATTTTAGCGTTGTCATGTCAGCCAAAGTTTTTGCTCCTTGATGAAATTTTCGACGGACTAGACCCTGTAATAAGGCAACTACTTAAAAAGATTTTAATTGACAGTGTTACAATTAATGATACAACAATAATCATAGCGTCGCACAATTTAAGAGAACTTGAAGACGTATGCGACCATGTAGGGCTTATCCATAATGGTGGTGTTGTGCTTGAAAGAGAACTTGACGACATGAAACTAGGTATCCATAAAATACAAGCAGCTTTTGGTAGACAAATACAACCAGATGCATGGTCAAAATTTGACATTGTAAACTTAAACCAACGTGGACAATTATTTAACTTAGTAATTAGAGGTGAAGAAAACGAAATAATGCAAAAAATTGAAGAACTTGAGCCTATTTTTGCTGAAAGATTACCGCTTACACTTGAAGAAATATTTATAAGTGAGATGGAGGTTGTGGGGTATGACTCAAAAAAATTCATCTAATTTATCACTGTTTGCAGGCGTTTTAAGGTGGACGATAAAAAAACATTCAACAATATTAATTACGTATTCATTTTTAATAGCAATTTTCCCTATATTGGTGTTTTTAGGTAATAGCATATTTTTAGAACAAATAGATAATGTTGTCGTTTCACTTCCAAACGATATAAGCGGTGAAATGGGCAAAGAGTATGTAGGGCTTGCGATGTCGTCGTTTTACACTTATATTACAGGAGCAATAGCACTTTTATTTACATTTTTAATAGGTGTGTTTCTATTTAAATATCACTGTAGATATGTTTTATGCATTACCTATAACTAAGCATTTTCTCTTTATTTCAAGGTTGGTTTCTGGATATTTAATGTTATTAGTACCGCTTATTATATCCACAATAGTAACTATGATTTTGTTAAGTTATAGCGATGCTTCTCAATCATCAATTTTTTACGGTTTTTTAAATGTAGCTTTAAGTATGTTAGCATCTTTGATGCTTGTGGCGTTTGCAAGTGTAATATCAAGTTCAACTATGCAAACAGTATCTGTTGTAGTGGGGTTAAATTTAGTAACACCAATAGCTATTATGTTACTAGGAGTTTTAACGACAGATAGTATAGTTGGTGTAGACGCTTTAATACCTGTAGACTTGCAATTTGCTACAAGGTTATTGCCATTTTTAGCTTTATTTCCATTGGCGTTAAACGGATTTAGCAGTTTTGATATTTTTTATTATACTGTCGAAAATGACAATACTATAAATGAATTTATAAACGATTGTCCTATATTTGATGGCGGTTATATTGCAATATGGATAATAAGTGTTATATTGCTACTTGTGTTGAGCTTAGTGTTTATAAGCAAAAGAAAGTCCGAAACAGCAGAAAATAGCTATGTATTTAAAAGCATATTCTCTATTGAACGTGCGTTTATAAGCGTTGTAGCAGGTATTATTTTTATATTTATTTTCTCTGCATACTCATATACTGAGTCAACTATACTAGCTTTTGTGGTTGGTAGCTTAATTTCACATATGTTAATTACATTGATAGTTACTAGAAGTTTAAAAAACATCGCAAAAGTAGCGTTAAATTATATATGTTATGCTGGAATTTCTGTAGGGCTTTATCTAATACTTGTTAATGGTTGGTTTGGTACTGCAACTTATGTGCCAAATACACAAGATGTAAAAGAAGTTAAATTTGCTGTAAATGGTGAATATAACGCTTATTATCAAGGTTACTATGACGATGATGTAGAGTATAATATTGCAATTTACGAGGATAAAGAAAATATTAGCGACATTGTAGAATTTCATAATTTATTAGTTGAAGATTTAATAGTTCAAAAGGAAAAGAATTATGGGGATATACAAGGTAATTTTGATATCCGAGGAATTTTGATTGAATATGTTTTAAATAATGGTCAAATAGTACAAAGATATTATAGTAGTGGTGATATGCATTATAATTATGCAAGCCAAGATTTTTGGGATAGTGTAAATGAAATTACTGCAAAAGAAAGCTATAAAGAACAGACTTTAGGTGTGCTAAAATATGACGTTAGTGATTATGAGTATTCAAACTATATCTACACATATAATGATGCTGAAGATTATATACAAGAGTATCCATTAAGTGTTGAAGACGCTATCAAAATAGATAAAGCGTTAGAAAAAGACTTACTAGAAAATAAAGGAACAAAAGTTGACACTAATTTTTACAATTATTATGACGGTAGGGACTATTTAATGTCATACACTTATAAAAATTTATATGCAGTACAATTTATCTTTGATAAAGACGAACAAGGAATTATGGTAGAAGAAACTTATATAATAGATGAAACTTATAAAAACACATATCCTTTAATTGAAAAGATGTGGCAAGAATTTATTGTGGAAACGGAGGGTTAAAAGTGAAACAAAATAAAATATCTAAAAATGAAGATATAAAATCGATTATTTCTTTAATCAAGTGGACACTGCTTAAAAATAAAATAATAACAATTGTATATAGCTCGTTTTTATTAATTGCATTTGCTTTTATCTCTGTGCCAAATAGTAGATATAGAGTAGATAGCATTAGTTTTGTGTTAGTTTTTACAGTAGTTGCAATTTTCTTTTCTATGATAATAGCCGTAAAAGTATTTGACTTTTTGCATAATAAAAGGAAAGTTGATTTTTATAATTGTATACCCTTATCAAAAGAGAAATTGTTTATTGCTCGTTTTATTAGCGGTTTGTTATTGGTGTTTATACCTTTTTTAGTAGCTACAATGTTAGCTTTTGTAGCAGGTGAACCGTCAAATGATGGTAAAGAAATTTTATTTTTAATGATATCGATTATCACATCATATACATTATTAGCTATTATGGCGTTTTGCACATCTACTGGATTTAATACTATATTTTTATACCTAGCACTGCAAGCTATAGTTCCATTAGTTGCACTGATAGTTGAGTTGTGTGCTAATAATTCAATCCCAGGTTTTTTAGATTTGAGTTTTGAGCTTTACGACGTTAGACTTTACTTAATTTCAACAATGTTATTTACGCTACTTTATGATGATGTTACATTTAGTCAAATTTTTATTTTACTTCTTATTCTTATAATAGAGCTTGTTATATGTTATATTTTATGCAAAAGAAGAAAAGCAGAAAATGCACAAAATATTGGATATACAAATAGTGTATTAACATATGGATTAATAATAGTTGCAAGTGTTGTAGCAGGCATAGGAGGTTCAGCCATTGCAACGTTAATCTTAAATGCGTTGTTAGTTGGCGAAACACTTTATACGTTGTATGTTTTTGTATATGTTGTAAGTAGTTTAATGATATGCATTATATTAATTGCAATCATTAAAAAAAGTTTAAAACCGTTTAAAAGAACTTTGGGTATATATGGTGTAGTTTTAGTTATTTCAGCTGTATTTTTAGCTTATACAGGTACTGGTTACTTTGGGCAAGATATATATGTGCCAAAAATTGAAGATGTAAAAAGCGTAACATTTTCGGTAAATAGTGCAAGTTATATAAATTCGCATGGTGAATCGAAACAGTATGAAACGATGAACTATGATACAAAAGAAGATATAGAAAAAATTATTGATATACACGATGAAGTAGTAAAGGATTTACGCTCGACATATTTTTACCCATACTTACCAACTGGTAAAATATTTAATTACCATTATTATGAGCCGACAGGTATAGATACAGTCTATATTGAATATGAACTAAACGACGGAACAATAGTTAAAAGACAATATGATGAGAATGATTTTTATACAGTTGACGAAAAAGAAAATGAGCAGTTTACTCAAAAGGTTTTAACTTTTATTAACGAGGGTGACTATAAAGAAAATACAGATCCTTTATATAAAATGAAAGACATAAACGACAGCGAGATGAGCAAAACATTTATTTCGATTTACAAAGATGACTTTTCATATGTGTTAGAAGACAATACAAAAAACACAAAAGAGGAAATAGAGTTAAAAAGAACAATTATAGATGCACTTTTGTTAGATATTGAAAACGATGAAAATTTTATCCCTCATGATAATAGAACTTATACTAGTAAATATGCAAGGAATACAATAAGAATTTATGCGTCTGATGTAAGATATTCATCTGAATATATAATAAAAGATAGTTACACAAATATATTACAGTTGATTGAAGATATGAACGCTGAAATGGTAGATTGATATTATTTTTAAAACCTCAAAATTAAAAGCTAATCAAAACGTTAAAATTTTGATTAGCTTTTTTATGGTTTTATTGAAATTTATGATAATGAATTGTAGTAAGCAAGGAAAGCGTCTTCGTCAAATTCACCGTTCTCATCTACAAAAATATCGTCGAAATACTCAGCGTACTCGTCTAAAGTTTCTTGGCTAAATTCTTCGTTTTCGTCTAATAAACTGTTGCTATAGTCAGTAGTGTAATCATAATAATTTGGGATAGATGAATACATAGAACCCATAAAAAGTGTAGCAAGTGTTGTATCTTCGTTTACTCCAAAGGTTGAAACCTCAACACCTAATGCATCTGCAATGCTTTGTGCTAAAGGATAAACTTTTGCTTCGTTTAAATATGTTTCAAATTCCTCGCTGTTTGAAATATCGTAAGTACTTTCAGAAGGTGTGGTGATTGGCTCAACTTGAGAAGTAGTTGTAGTTGCATTTATAGAGAAAAATAATTGATTATCGTATTTTGTTTCAAATAAAAACTTACCATCTTCCATACCGCCAGACATTGTAAGAGTAAAGTCGTAACCCTCTATATTGCCTGTAAAAGTGCCGTTTAACATATCTGCTTTATCATCTAGTATATTTAAGCCTGTAAAATTTATAGTATGTGTAGTTTTTTGAGTGTCAGTTATATATAAAGCGCCATTTGCTTTAAAACTGTTGTCAATTTCGCCTTTTGCTGATATTTCAAAACTAGGAGCATTTGGTGAGTAAACGCTCATAGTAGCTGCAAAAGTTCTTCCGTCAATAGCTGTTAGAATTTTGAAAGTTTCATCTTCAAACATAGTAGGATATTTAGCTTCAAGACCAGCGATATCGCCAAAACTATTGATATATAAGTAAAGTGTAAATATAGTAGTATCGTAAGTAGGGTCAATAGTGATAGTTGGTAAAAGCTGATTTAAAGTAATAGCGTAAGAGTCAAGCTCTGCTATAAAGTCGCTATAAACTATAGAATTAACACCATAAGTTTCCACAAGTAATGATTTAAGTTGAGTGTCATTTTTTAGGACTTCGATAAAATCAATGTAGATATATAAAGCGTCTGAAGTTTTAAAAGTTTTCTGGGCTAATGTGTAATTGTACATTACGCCGTGAACATCGCCCTTAACATTTTTTGTAAGAGTTACGTCTGTTAGGTGATTTTTTAAAACTTCTAAATATCTATTTGTTATTTCCTCTAATATTTTGCTATCTGTAGATAGAGAATTAAAAGCAAGAGTATTTAAAAGTTGTGTTTGTGAAAGTTGCTCGGTAGTTTCGCCGCCTAGTGTAGCTAAATCAGCTTTTATATAAGATGATGTAAGTTGAGGGATTTGCAAATAATAGATTAAGTTTTGAACGTCTGCTATTGTGTTAAGAGTGACAACTTCTTCTTCTCCTATATAAAATGAAAGGTCGCTTGAAGTTAAATTCTCACTAGTTACTGAAGATGCACCTAGAGAAAATGTATTTACGCCACTTGGTAAAGCTAAATCGCTTGATAATTTATCGCCTAAAGTAACTTCCATTAACGAACTTATTTTTTCGTCAGTGAAGTTATAACGGTTCATAAGAGAAGTAGTTTGAGAAGTTATTTGCTTTGAGGTTTTGTTAAACGCATTTTGAGTATATGCGTCTGGACTCATAAACATTAAGTTGAAGAAATTGTTTACAGGTGCTACAAATAAGTAAAGCAATGTGCAAATTAACGCCACGCCTAAAACTGATGCTAAAGCTATAAATAATTTTTTGGGAGGAGCTTTTTTAGTTTCAATTTCTGAAAACGAGTTATGCATAACTGTTGGACGCTGTATATCGTCGTTATACATAGTTTCGTTTTCCGCTTGAGTGGTCATAGTTTCGCTTTCTAATGGAGTTTGAATAGGTATATTTTGTACAGGTGCAAAGTTTTCTGGTGCTTGTGCAGTGCAACCAAAAGGTACGTCTTCTTCTTTGATTACTGCTTGTCCGCAAAAAGGACAAAAAATGTCTTTTTCAATAATTGGTTTTCCGCAATTGTTACAGTTCATAAAAAGCCTCCTAATTGATATATTAAAATTAATTATATTCTACTATAATAATTAATTCGTGTCAACTTTAATAACCAAAAGGTATAAAATTTTGGCGTTTTACAATTTAAATTATATGTAGCTTATATGTAATTTGTTTAAATTGCAACAATTTAAAATAAATAAAATACGACAACTCTATTCGCCAAAAATTTTATGCATTTTAATTTATGATTTGTAATAAGCTAAATTAATTATTACAAAAGAAAGGAAAGTGAAAATATATGAATGTCAAAATAAGCTGTTTAAATGGAGAAGTGACGGCGTTTCTAAGTGGAGAAATTGACCATCACACTGCACGTGATATGAGAAAAAATATTGACGCTCAAATAGAAAGTAAAAATCCAAAAGCTTTAATTTTAGACTTTGGAAACGTTAAATTTATGGATAGCTCGGGCATAGGGTTAATTATGGGCAGATATAGGCTTATGCATTTAATGGGCGGTTATGTGAAAGTTGTAAATGTGCCTAGAAATCTACAAAGAATAATAGATTTATCAGGCGTTGGAGTTTTAGGCGTATTAGATATTAAAAAAAGGACGTGAAAACATGAAAGAGATAAACCAAATGAAACTAAATTTTTTAAGTAAAAGCACAAACGAATTATTTGCACGAGCGACAATATCGGCATTTATATTACAACTTGACCCTACAATAGGAGAAATGGCAGACATAAAAACAGCAGTTTCAGAAGCGGTAACAAATTGCATAGTACACGCCTATAAAGATACTATAGGTGTTATCTACATATCGGCACAAATTTTTGAGGGCAATAAAATCGTAATTAAAATACGTGACAGAGGTTTGGGGATAGAAAATATAGAAAAAGCAATGGAGCCTTTTTACTCAACAGGTGATGACGAGCGAGCAGGACTAGGTTTTGCCGTTATGCAAAGTTTTACAGATAAAGTAAAAGTAAGTTCAAAACCTAATAAAGGTACTACAGTAACACTTATAAAAACCTTAATATCAGAAGTGTAAAAGATTATGAATAGTGTTAAAAATGAAGAAAAAGTAAGCCAAAATTTAGGGCTTGTATATGCTTGTGTTAAAAGGTTTGTAGGTAAAGGGATTGAATATGATGATTTATACGGAGCAGGCTGTTTAGGACTTGTTAAAGCGGTAAATAAGTTTGACGAGGGCAGAGGCTTTCAATTTTCAACATACGCAGTGCCTGTAATATTAGGAGAAATTAAAAAGCTTTTTAGAGATGGTGGAAGTGTAAAAGTAAGCAGAAGTTTAAAAGAGCTATCGCTAAAAATTAATAAAGTGACAAATCAATTTTTGCAAGAAAACAAAAAAGAACCTACTATAAATCAGCTTGCAACAATATTAGAGGTTCCTTGTGAAAAAGTAGTGCAAGCATTAAATGCAACTCACATACCTTTGAGTTTATCAGATTATGACGAAGAGGACAACGGACAAATTGACATACCTGTAGAAACATACGAAGAAAAGCTAACTGAGCTTTTATCATTAAAACAAATAATAACGCAATTAGACGAAGAGGAAAAAGCGTTAATAGAGTTAAGATTTTTTAAAAATAAGACACAAACGCAAACGGCTGAAATATTAAACACAACTCAAGTGCAAATATCAAGAAAAGAGAAAAAAATACTTTTAAAAATGCGTAGTAAGTTGACAGTGTGAATGTTAATATTTTTTAATAATATGTAGTAAAACTTAAAAATATCATAGTAAAAATTTGTGTTTTTTAACTAAAAAATAGCGTTTAGTGAAAACTTAAAAAAATCATATACAATATACATTAATATACACGTTCAAAAACCTTTAAAATTAGATTTTTCTACAAACTTTCTATAAAATAATGACAAAAGTACATAACTGTAGTATAATTATTATAGAAAAATAAGACAGAATTAGGAGAGAAAAAAATAAGAGTATTTGAAACACTCGCAAAAACCCTTTGTGTATGAATATAATCCGATTTTATCTTCTATTCATAATATAAGTTCAAACTACAACTAATGTAATGTGTTTATGCAAAGGGTGAGATTTAATGATTAAACTACAAGGTAAAGGAATTTGTGCAGGAGTTGCTATAGGGAAGCTCAAATTTCAAGAAAAAGACGAACATGAAACAAAGTTTTATTTTGTAGATGATGTAGAAAAAGAGATAAAACGATTTATGGATGTTCGAGATGTTGCTATAGCTTATGTTGATGTTTTAGTAAAAGAAACAGAAAAAGAAGAAAAAACGAATAATAAGTTGTTGTTAGGTATTTATAAAATGGCGATAAGGGAATTAGACTATCGCCGTGATGTTCAAAATTGTATACGAGAAAAAAAGGTATGTGCTGAATATGCAATTGACCAAGTTACAAGAAAGTATGCATCACTTTTTGCCGATATGGACGACAGATATATGAAAATTAGGGCTAAAGATATGTTAGATGCATCAAGGCTTATGAGATCTATTTTATCTGGTCGAGAAATTCCGATAGTAGAGTGCAGTGAAGCGTGTATTTTGGCAGGAGATGATTTTACGCCAATGCAAACTACTAAATTATCAAGAGATAAAATTTTAGCTTTAGCTGCAAAAAAGGGTACTGAAAATTCACATACAGCCATATTTGCAAAAATGCTTTGTATCCCAGCAGTTATTGACTTAGGCGATGAACTAAAAAAGGCATATGATGGTAAAATGGTTATCTTAGACGGTTTTACAGGTGAAATTTTTATTGACCCAGACGACGAAACTAAAAAAATGATGGCAAAACGTGAAAAAGAATACGAACAAGAGCGTTTGAAATTAGATAAATACCGTAATAAAAAGACAATAAATAAAAGTGGCCGTGAAATTAAGTTGTTTGCAAATATTGGGCGTGTTGAAGATGTTGATTTGGCAGTTGCACATAATGCAGAGGGGATAGGTCTTTTTAGAAGTGAATTTTTATATTTGCAAAATCAAGACTTCCCATCTGAGGAACTTCAATATGAGTCGTACAGTGCAGTTGCATCTAAATTAAATGGTAACCCAGTTGCTATTCGCACATTAGATATTGGCTCAGATAAACAAGCAGACTACTTTAACTTACCACGAGAAAGAAACCCAGCTTTAGGAATGAGAGCTATAAGAATTTGTCTTACTCGTCCAGAGATATTTAAAATCCAATTAAGAGCGTTGTATCGTGCGTCAGTTCATGGCAATATACATATTATGCTACCTATGATAACTTCTGTTTGGGAAGTTTTAGAGGCTAAAAAAATCATTAAAGAAGTGCAAGACGAATTAAGGGAAAAAGGCATACCTTTCAATGAAAATACACCTATAGGTATTATGATTGAAACTACAGCAGCTGCAATTATTAGCGACTTGCTTGCAAAAGAAGTTGACTTTTTCAGTATTGGGACAAACGACTTAATACAATATACTTTGGCGGTAGATAGGCAAAACGAAAATTTAAAACAATTTTGCGACATTTACCACGAAGCAATTTTACGCTTAATTGAACTTGTATGTGTTAATGCTCATAAAGAGGGTATTTGGGTAGGAGTTTGCGGAGAACTTGCGTCGAATATATCATATACTGAATTTTTCAGTAAAATAGGTATTGATGAACTTTCAGTTTCTCCTAGTGATATTTTACCAATACGCCGTAAAATTTCAAAAGTTGATTAAAACAAATATAAAACCCCACTATTTCATTAATTTGAAATGATGGGGTTTTTAAAAGTGAAAAGTGGAAAGTGAAAAGTGAATAGTGAAAAGTGAAAAGTGAAAAGTGAAAAGTGAAAAGTGAATAGTGAAAAGTGAATAGTGAATAGTGAATAGTGAATAGAGAAGAGTGAATAGTGAAAAGTGAATAGTGAAAAGTGAATAGTGAAAAGTGAATAGAGAATAGTGAATAGTAAATAGTGAATGTGAAAATCCTTACGGATTTTTTGTTTATAAAGGACGTTTTTTCTATGATGACTGGATACTGCTAACTGACATCTTTTTATCTTTTTTATTAAGTTCGTGACATTGGGTTTTACTCTTGCCGTTAAAACAGCAGTAATTGAAAATTTTACTTAATATCTACACCGCCAAAAAGGCAAGTGCATTTAAATATAATTTTTTTATTGCTCGTTGTAACTGTTTTATTGTCGATGCCTCCAAAAATAGGAGTTCCTACAACTTCAAAATAAACATTATCAGGTGCAATAATATCAACACCGCCAAAAAGACAAAAACAGTCTATCTCTACATTATGATTAATAGTTGCGTTTCTTAAATCTAAATCTACACCGCCAAAAACTGAAGTAATAGATATGTTATTTAATTCACCGTTGATTTTATCGCTACTGCCAGAAAAAATAGCAGTATATTTTTTAGTTTTATGTTTTCCGTCGTCGTAAAATTGATTGTTAGTGTTTTGCTTTTTTGACTTTTTGCGGTTAGGAATAATAAGAAGAATACCTACAACAATAATTGCAATTGGTAATAGTAAATTCCAACCAATGATGTCATACGTTGTTAAGATTAAAAATGTTGCGATAGAAAGTCCTATAAGTCCGCTTTTTATTTGCTTTTGAGTTAATGCGATTATTGACGGTACTATAATAAATATTGTCCACCAGCCATCAAAAAACAAATTAAAGTCCCATAAATTTGCTTCGTTGCCGATTAAAATAATACCTACAGCTATGATTATAATACCTATTATAATGTTTTTCTTCATTTGTTACCTCCTTATAAATCATGAGTGACAAAACATAAGTCGCTCAATAGTAAAACCAAACTTTCGGAAAATTAAGTTGAAAAGCGAAATGGGGGCAACCGTTTCTGATGAGTAGCATCAGGATATATAGTAGTATGTAAATTAAAATTATAAAATAGAGAAAAAATTTACTATTCTAAAATTTATTATTACATACGTATATTTAAAACATACTACTATATTTACAAACACATTTCATGTGTTTGCACGGTTGCCCCACTTTGTCTAAGAAATTATAATAAAATAGTAGATATGTTATATTTACTTTTAAATATTCACTACTATTTTATCAAAAGAACAATTACTTAATTAAAAGGTTTTGATTAAATTTATTTTCTTGAAAATATAACTGTAACACCAACAAGTATTATCGCAAGAGGTCCTACTAAGCTCCACTGTACCATATTGTTAGTTGCGAGGAGTAAAAAACCACCTATTAATATACCTACAATACCATTTAAATAATTTCTGTTAAATAATGCGACTACTGCTGGAATTATAATAAACAATGTCCACCAACCTGTAAAGAATATATCAATACTCCAATAACCTAATTCGTTGCCAGCAAATATTATACCAGCTAAAACTATTAAAATACCGAATATTACATTTTTGTTCAAATAAAACGCCTCCTATTATATTTAATTTGTAATGCATAATTAATTCGTAATTCGTAATGCGTAATTCGTAATTAAAAGACATATACATCAATTCGTGATGCGTAATTTGTAATGCGTAATTAAAGATCAAAAGAATAATTCATAAGTTAAGGCAATAATATAAAAATTTTGTTTTTGTGGAATTTTACATCTAAAAAGTAAAATCTAAATTATTTAATTTTTAAAATTACAAATGATTGTTCTTTCATTGTAAGCATATTGCCTTGTACTTCGTAGTCGCCAATGCTATAAATACATTCATCAGTTTGATTTAGCATATCAACAGCTTGCACTTTTTGTGATGGGTTTACAGCTACTATAAAGTTACCTCTTTTATACACAAATGGATATTGATTTTTTTGTGCATAAATAATCTCGATATCACCGTCTGAACCTAAATCCTCAAATTGTTTTCTTATTTTAATAATATTTTTAACGTTACTTAAAATACTGTCATCATCATTAATTTGATTTTCAACAGTTGGTGCATCTTCCTGCATATCAACTGGTAGATAAATTTTGCTTTCATCAGCTGATGAAAAACCTTTATTTTTGCTATTATCCCATTGCATTGGAGTACGTGTGCCTGTACGAGCAAATCCACCCTCTTTACTTATTAAATCTTTATTATATTTCATACCAATTTCATCACCATAGTATAAGAATGGTATGCCAGGAAGTGTGAAGATAGTACAATGTGCAAGCTTAATTTCTTGTGTAGTCATTGTTTTTGTAAGTCTTGGAGTGTCGTGGTTGCAAGTGATAAAGCTTATATATCCGTCGTTTTTAGATGTATTATAGCCGTCCATATATTCCTCTATAAATAAAGTTATATCGCCATCGCCTTTAAAGAAGCTTTTATCTTCGCCAGTTTCTTTATCAACATATCTAAATAGAACGTTATAGCCGTTTTTGTAATGGTCAAGGTAGAAGTCACCGTGGAAACCTGCGTTTACAATAGCACGTTCTGGGTTACACCATTCTGAAATTAAAGCAGCGTCTGGATAGTTTTCGTCAAGCATTTTTCTAATGCCTTTCCAAATTTTTGCAGTTTCCACTTTGTCATCTTCATTTTTAACAAGTGAGTCTGCCATGTCAACCCTAAATCCGTCGCAACCTTTATCAAGCCAATGACAAATAATATCTTTTAACGCTTGAACAGTTTTTTGGCAGTCTGGGTGGTCGCAAGGTAGTTGCCACTGCGGATGTGTGATTTTTGCAAAGCCGTAATTAAGTGCTGGTTGAGAACTAAAGAAGTTTACCATATAGTTTGCATCTCTATCTGTTATACCACACATCATTTTATATTCTGGTGGAGCTTCCCAAACGTTATTTGTCCAAATATATCTGTTTGAATACTCGTTTTTTTCTGGTTTTTTACTTTGAATAAACCAGTCGTTTGTGTCAGATGTATGACCTGGTACTAAATCTAAAATGATTTTCATATCTCTTTTATGGATTTCATCAAATAGGTTTAGTAAGTCCTCTTCTGTTCCGTATCTACTAGCTACTTTGAAATAATCTCTAACATCATAACCTGCGTCCATAAAAGGTGAATCGTAACAAGGATTTAACCATATAGCGTTACAACCTAAGCTTTTAATGTAGTCAAGTTTTTGAGTAAGGCCGTTAAAGTCGCCAATACCGTCACCGTTTGAATCGTAAAAAGTTTGAGGGTATACCTCGTAAAATACTGAATTTTTTAACCATTGTGGCATAATAAATATCTCCTTTGTATATAATTTTCTATTTTAATTTAAATTTCACTATGTAAAAATTATACATGAAAAACGTTAAAAATTCAATACTTATTTTATATTTTGTATGTAATATTCAAGTAGTAAATCTGTAACCATACCATAGCTTTTAACGCCGTCTTCTTGTCCGCTTGCTTTTAAATATGTGTCGTTTACTGTAGTTGAAATATCAGCAATAGGACCTTCAAAACTCTTAAAATAGTCAATGTAGTATCTAATATCATTAATAGAATTTTCGTTTAATCTGCCCATAATCTCTGTATAATCTTCTGAGTTTAACCCATTAGTAACATATTGTAGTGCCATCATGTAGCCTGAATATTTAACGTCGTAATGCTTACTACTATCACATACTAAAAATGCTATGAAGTTTGCTTCATCTTCAAGCATATATCCTTGTTTATGTGTAAGTTCATGTGCCATAGTTGAGGGGATTGCATAATGTGGTATATTTTGGTTAATATTTGCCTCTGTAGTTACAAAACTATAAACACCTAAAATTTGTGCAGATGATAAAATATCTGAAAAAATGAAATATTTAGTACCAAGGTATACTCCAGAAAGAGTATCGTAATCTCGTGCAAAGATTTGATAATCTTGTGCAACTATTTTAGACGTTTGGTTTATATCATTAGCCAAATTCATTATTCCGTTTTCATCTCTGTCTACATAATTATTTAATTCGTTAATTTCATCTACTAGATAATTGCTAAGTTCCTTTAATTGCTCGTTTGAATATGATGTAGTTTGTAAATTGATGCTTTGTGCAAAAGGTATTCTATGTGCATTTATTCCAGTTGTGATAGTATATATAAACAAAAGCATAGATATACATATACATATAGTGCTAAAAAATTTAATCAAGGTTTCTTTTCGTTTTTCTTTATATCTTATAAGTTTATTTATAAATCGAATTATGTAAACGATAGAAATTACAATAAATGCAATTATCAAAATTTCAAAAAAAGAGAAAGGAGCTACAGAAAAAATAATATCAAGCGACATAGATAAAAATAAATAAACGCTCATACTATACCACTGTGCAAAATCTTGATTAAGGCTTGCTACAGTTAAAAGAATTAAAGATATAGGCAATAATATTATTAAAGTTATTTTTTGCCTAGGCAGATAATTTTTAAATTTATCATCACTTTCATTATTTACTTGTGGGTCTTGCTCTAGTGGTGTTTTTGTTTGTTCTCTTGTTTTTAAACTCATATAAACAGCTCATTTCATTTTAATAATGTTTGTGCGTTTTCGTATAATGCTTTGTTTTTAATCTCTTGACTAATATCAAAATTTAAAAATGCTTTTAAGGTGTTTTCTTGACTATCCCATGGTGAGTCTGTGCCGAATAAAATATGTGAACTATCCATATTTTCATAAATTGTTTTAAGTATTTCGTTGTCGGCTTTTCCAATAGAATAACTTGTGTCTATGTAAATTTCATCTCTACCTAGTAAGTATTTTATAAAATCCTCTTCATAGTTACAACCGCCAGAATGTGCAACAACAATTTTCGCACCTTTTAACTGGTCAAGTACGCTGTATAGCCTTTTTGGTGTGCTTCTATGAATTTTTGGAAAAGATACATCTTCACCACCGTGAATTACTGTAATTAAACCTAAGTCACGAGCAATTGCCATAATTTCAACCATTTTAGGGTCGTCAATAAAGCAACCTTGAAAGTCTGGGTGTAGTTTAATTCCCTTAATGCCACTTTCTTTAAGCATGACTAATTCTTCTTTGCAATTTTCATAATCTGGGTGAACGCTACCAAAAGATATTATAGACGCAAGCTTATTATTTTCTTTTGCAATTTCATTGATAATTTGAGTAGTACCTGCTTTTACAGCAATAGGCAGTAAAACACATCTATCAATTTTTGCATTTTGCATTGAGTTTATAAGACCATTAATTGTGCCGTCTGTAAATGCTTTTGTGCCTGATGATTTTTCAAGTGATGCTATAGCTTGTTTAGCTATTTTTTGTGGGAATGCGTGTGTGTGAAAATCTGTTAATAACATTTTTAATACTCCTATAATAATTGGTTTTTTTGTTTTTTGCAAGCGAATTTCTATGTAAATTTTTAGTTGGTAACAATACTTAGTTGCACACATTATAACATTTGTAATATTATATTACTAGACGATAAAAAAGGAGAGGTGTCAACATGACTATAGAAAAAATAGACGAAACACGACTTGTAATAGTTTTATGTAGCGAGGATATGGACGTCTTCTCAATTGATTATAACACAATTAGTTTTGTAAATCCATATTCACGCAAAATTTTAAGAAATTTGTTGTCGCTTGCAGGAAGTAAAACAGGAATAGACGTACATAAAAAGAAACTTGTAATAGAGGCTATGCCACATGACGACGGTTGTATTTTTATTGTAACAGTCTTACCTAAGGAAAATCAAAAAAGAAAGAAATATAAAATTAAAAAAGCTGACACAAGTATTTTATATACTTTTGAAAATTTAGACGACTTTTTAACTTGCTCAGAGATTTTATATAATCAAGGTTTTGGATTTTTTAAAAGCGACTTATATTTAGATAATGACGTTTATTCTCTTATAATTAAAACGAAAAAAGCAATGTCTTTTAAAGCAAATGCGATTTTAAGTGAATTTAGTAATAGTAAAGTAAAAGATGCTACAACAATTGCAAAAGTTGAGGAACGTGCAGAAATTATTACTAAAGATTTTGCAATTATATTTATTGGCGGAGCTTTGGCTTTGCATGGGAGTTAATATTTTAATAAAAAGAAAAACTTCATTGTCGACGCTAAATGACAATGAAGTTTTTCTGTTTTAAGGATTATCAAAAATTATGTTTTGTAGTTATTGTTGGTGTCCTCTTTTTTTGTAACTATATAAAAGCACCATAGCTGATGAAATTAATAATAGTGATACATATATAACTGTAAAGCTATCTCCAGTTTGAGGACCTTTACCGCCACCACTGCTAGTCGGTGATGTTGGAGATATTGTAGGATCTGTTGTTTCTTTTGTAGGTTCTTGTGTTGATGGTTCTGTAGGTTGTGGTTCTGTAGGTTGTGGTTCTGTAGGTTGTGGTTCTGTAGGTTGTGGTTCTGTA
>CAYJFG010000030.1:0-20408 GCA_964369305.1 uncultured Eubacteriales bacterium | reverse complement strand
GATAAAATTACAATTACAGATAGTAAAACAAAAGAAAATTATAATTTTTCGTTTATATTAATGGGTGATGAAATAACTTTGAACTATGATGAAAGCGACATTACACTCTATAAAAAAGAATAAAAATAGGCATGACACAAATAAAGTTTTATAAAAATTAAAACATATAATTGTGCCATAACCTAAAAAATATTTAGTTATTACCTTGTTTTTCAAGGTTTATAGTTTCTTGTAAATCTACAATCTTTTCTTTGATTTCTGTGCTATCAAAGTTAGGTAGTGGGATTGGTCTTGATATGTAGTAACCTTGTAAAAAGTCAACGCCTGCCCTTAGCAAATATTCCATTTGAGGATAAGTTTCGACACCCTCGGCCAATACATAAATCTTTTGGTCTTTACAAAAACTTATAATTTTATCAACAACAGCTTGTCTGCTTAAATCAGAGTCGACATTAGCAATAATAGTTCTATCAAGTTTTACAATATCAGGTTTAATATTTAGAAGACCTAAGTCGTTATTGTAACCTGAGCCGTAATCGTCAAGTGCTACTAAAGCGTCCCAAGAATGGATTTTATCTAGTTTGTAGTTTAAATTGAAATCATCTAACTGTTCATTTTCTATAATTTCAACAACTATATTTTTTAGATATTTGCCATACAGTTGCTCAAACTCCCAAAACTCATGTTCACGTAAAGTTTTATTAGGGATAGAGTTAATAAATAATCTTGCATCACCAAACAACTCTAGATGTTCTTCGTAAAGAGAAAGAGTTTTAAAGAAAGTGATTTTTTCAACTTTCCATAATTGAGATTGTGCAGTTGAGATTTGAAGCAATTTAATCGGTGTATCTAAAATATCACTTTGTGGTCGCATTAATGCTTCATAAGCATATATATGACCATCTTTTGCATCAACAATTGGTTGGAAAACAAAGTCTACAAATTGATTATCAAGGATGCGATTAAGTTCCTCTTTTCCGCTTAACATAAAAGATTTACTAATATAATCTTCTTTTGAAAATTCTCTTATTTCGCCTTTTAGAGTAAACTTACCTTCATACATAGCAAAGTCTGCAAAACGTATCAGCTCATCTAAGTCGGTGGTATCTTCATCATACCAAGAAATACCACCTGACATTCTTATTTTAAACTGGTCTGAGTTTGGTAATGTAATAGGGTGTTGGTCAAACTCCGCATACGCTTTTTCAATATGATTTAAAACTTGTTCTTTGCTTTCAAAGTTATAGAATAATACAAAAAACTCGTCGCCAGACATACGGCATAAAAGGCAATTTTCGTCAAATACATTTTGTAAGGCAATGGCAGCAGATTTAATGTAATTGTCACCCATGCTATGTCCGAATGTATCGTTTAGATATTTTAAGTTGTCTAAGTCAAACATAATTAAAGCTGTAGTACCTAAATTACCTCTTGAAAGAATAGTTAAAGCTTTTCTATGGAAAGCAGCTCTATTGTAAAGACCAGTTAAAACGTCATAATCACGTTGGTAACTTATAGCCCTTGCTTCTAAAACTTCTTTAGTTACGTCCATAATTACACCAAGTTTAGTATTTCCGTCTTGTGTAATTTCAGTTATCCTATACCACTTATCGCCAGAAATAGACACTTGATATACAGACTCAAAATCGTCGATAGGCTCAGCTTTTAGTTGTTCAAGTCGCTCAAAGAAAATACTTCTATCAACATTTAAGTCGTAGATATTACTTACAGGTAGTCCCATAAGTCGCCTTAATTGCCTTGAAATCATAACAGTATCTTCGCCTGCAATATACTCATATGAACCAACTTTAATATTTAATTGATTTAAAATGTTATCCATTTTATAAGCGGAGTTAAGAACGTTTCTATTTAAAGTAACAATTGAATTTGAAAGTTCGTCTATTTCTTTAATATTTGTTGTTTTAAATGATAAAGGTTGACCAGACTTATGTTCGCTTACGTTTTTACTCAAGGTTACTATTGGTTTTGCAAAGCGTTTACCAATAAAATAAGATATTATTAAACCGAATACTAAAGAAGCGATAAGTAGATTAATAAAAAGGCTTGTGACATTGTCTGAGAATTTAGTAATATTAATTGTATCTGTCATACCGATAAGGTAAAAAGCATCATCTTCAAAAGGAGTATTAGGCTTGTATAAATCCAATGCTAAATAATATACAGCAACATTTGCTATGTCGTTTGGAATATACATAGGTTGTGACATAGAACTGTCAGAAACATTAATATTAAAAGGCTCTAATGGCAAAGGCTCATTAATCTCAAACAGAGATTTTTGAACAGTACCTTGTGACATTAAAGGGATAATCTCATTGTTTTTAGTGTCTACAGTAGCTATTGAATAACCGTAAGATCCGTCAAAACTAAATTCATGAAACGGTAAAGACTTATAAATGAAGTCTTGAGAAAGTTCGATACCTAAAACTCCGAAAGGTTGTGAGTTTTCATCGAGTAAAGGTACAGAATAAGTAATCATCTGTGAGTTTTTTGTAGAAAGTGAAGGAGTGACAGCCCAGTATCCACAAAAGTCGCTATTTGGAGTGAGCGAAACAGCGTTTATAGGTTTAGTAAGAATAGGTAAATTTTCGTCCGATAAATTTAAACCGTAAGTCCATGAATTTGCAAGTGAAAGTGAATGTTTTTTTGAAATTTCACTAGGGCCTGCTATCATTTGTAAAATACTACTTTCATCTATAGCAGACGCATAGTTACTATTTGAAATATAAATAGCTGAATTAGATATATTAGATAATGAGTCGCCGTCATCTAAAATTATAAAACCACCAGTTGTACTTGTAGTTTCAAGCATATTTAGAAGTATAGGTGTGGTTTTGTCGAAAAAATCTAAAGCAAAATCTTCGCTATTGTCTTCTTTGGCATTATCATAGCTTTCAGATATTAAAAGTGTGTATGAATTAATATCTGACCATATGTTGATCATTTCGCTAGATAGATAATTCTTTCGATTATTTACAGTTTGAGTAAATTGTGTGTATGAAAAGTTTTGCATTACGCCTGGAATGTTTGTAAATATTACTGCAAGCAATACAAAAATTGCCTGAGCTATAACTACAGCAAAAATCAAAGAACCAATTCTTGCTACTAAAGATTTTCGGAAACTTGTTTTTTTCATGTTTTTTTTGCCTCTTTTGTTGATTTGTTTAGAACTTTAATTAAGTGTATCATTCATTTGTGTTGTTAATTGATTGTACCAAGTGTCGAATTTTTCTTGTGAAATTAAAGAAGTAATAACATCTTCTTTTGTTTCGCCGTTTGAAATTCTATTTGATAAGGTGTCAAGTTCTTGTTTTATGTAATCATGGAAGAAAGTTTCTAAAGTAGTTCTCGCCTCAAAACTTCCCTCAAATGGTTTTGTAGTATGTAATGTATAATCAGTTAAAATTTCATTATATATTGTTTGAGTTGAAGAAGTAACAGCACTTAAAGACTTAGAGTTCTCATCGATTAATGCATATATGCTATCATATTTTAAAGACTCGTTTTGAACAGGCATATATCCTGTTGAAACTGCAAACTCCATATTATTTTCAGGTAGAGTAAACCATTTTAAAAACTCAACTGCGGCCTTTTCTTTTTCTTCGCTACTTTTTGAAACAAGCATTCCAGCACCTTGTTGAATTGCATACTTTTCGCCACCTTCAAAATATGGATAATTTAAAGTAACACATTCAATGTCGTATGAATTATCTTTTCCAAGTTCTAAAGCAGTAGGGAAATAGTAAGTGCTTGCTGTAGAACCTACGTAAGCTAATAAGTCGCCAGATTTTACATCATCAGATCTAAATCTGCCGTATGATGCATAATATCCGTTTAAGTAAGGTATGTACATAGTGTCCCATATCTTTTGAGCATTTTCTTTAGTTAAGTTGAAAGTTATTTTACCGTCAGTTTCATTATAAATGTCTTGCCCTAATTGTTTGCAAGCTATTATCATATAGTTTGATATAGAGTCTACACCAAATAAAGCTTTACCGTCGTTTGCTTCTTTAGTTTTGTTGTCTGTATATTCATAATACAACTTTGAAGCTTGTGCAATACCTTCCCAAGTGTCCATTATGTCAATATCTAAATTTGTATCATTTAAAAATGTGTCAAAGTCAGTAGAATTTATATATAAAATTTCCGTTGATTTTGCAATAGGAACTATTTTTAAATTGCCCTCGCTATCAAACATTCCCTCTTCCAAAAAATCTTGTCTATATAACGACAACTCTTCTTGTGTAAAGTAAGGTGTTAAATTTGCAAGCAAGCCCATGTTATCAAGTGTTAAAGCATTGTCAGAGTAAGCTCCAAAAATATCTGGCATATCTTCTGCGCCTACATCTTCACGTCCAGCTGCTAAAACAGCGTCGGCAAGGTCATTTACACTACTATAAGAGTATGCATCAATAACAATGTTTTTTTCTTCTCCTACAGTTTCGTTAAACTCTAAAACTAAACTATCAAACATATCTTTTGTAGCACCGTTGTAATAGTGCCAAACAGTTAATACTGTTGATGAATTTGTCGGTTCTTGAATACCTGTAGTACACGATGACAACATAAATAAAATTAGAACAACACTAATGATTGAAAAAAATAATCTTTTCATATAATATCCCTCCGTAACTTATCTCTTAGTAAAGTATATCACAAAATGAATACAACTTCAATAATTTTTTGACATTTTATTCAAAATCTAGACATAAAATAAAATCAAAAAATTACTATACTAAATTTAGTAATTTTTTGTTTACTTTTTTAAGCACATATGTTACAATTAGTATTATACATCAAATAGAAAGGAGCTTAATAATGAGAGAAAAGAAAAAGAAGTTACTTAAAAGAGTTGACATTCAAGTATCTTTATTAGTTGCTTGCATGGTTGTTTGTTCGTGTTCGGTAGTTTTTTTCATTGTTTATTCATTAAGTTATAATGAAATGATTCGTAGTCTTTCTCAAAGGGTAGACTCTATTGCAAGATACGTTGACGAAGAGATGGATCAAGCTGTTTTTACTGAAATAAGCGGATATGAAGATAGAAACACTCCTCTATACAAAGAAACACATAAATTTTTAGAAAGTGTAAAAGAAATTTCTGCTGCAAAGTACTTGTATACCGCTATTAGAAATGAAGATGGAGAGTTAATTTATCATATAGACGGTTTACCTTACGACGACCCAGACTTTCGTGATCCAGGAGATTTAATAGAGCCAGATTTTCAAGAAGATTTAACACTTGCTTTAACAGATACAATCGTCATGCCAGATGATATTTTGCAAACAACTTGGGGCGATGTTTTTGTAGCATATTATCCTCTACATAATTCAGACAAGGAAGTAGTAGGCGTTGTTGGAGTTGAATTTCCAGCTGACGACCAGTTCAACTCTTACTTTTTTATAAGAATGATTTTTCCATTTATTATACTTTTAACTTGTATAATATCAATTTTCCTTTCAAAATCTCTATTCCGTCGCATCTCCAATCCACATTATAGAGATATATTCAATACAGATTCTCTAACAAGTATTAAAAATAGAAATGCGTTTGATGTAGACACATTTAATTTAATACAACGAAATGATATAAAAGGTAGAGGTATAGTTTTAGCCGATTTAAACGGACTTAAAAAAATCAATGATGAACTTGGACATAAAAAAGGTGACTTATATATTAAATTAGCTGCAACTTCACTTTCAATAGAAAACTTTAGCGACCATGTAGTGTATCGTATAGGTGGCGATGAGTTTGCAACGGTGTTTAATAATTGTGATGAAAAAACATTGAAAGAATATATCAAAAAAGTAAAAGAGAACTTAAAGAAAAATGCAAAAGATGTTTTACCACAAGCAAGTGTTTCAATGGGTTATTCAATTTGTGACGGAGATGACATTGAAGCGTGGGAGAAAGCTCAACATGATGCTGACGAACAAATGTATATAGATAAAAAAAGAATTTAAGAAAGATAAAAAATTTACGAAAATAGAAACAACACAAAAGTATAAATGAATTTTTTATTGGGGGACAAGTTAAAAGTGTTAGATAAAAATTATATTTCAAAAGATATTTTAAATATAATAAGTAATGAAAAAGTCCCTCATGCTATTTTATTAGTGTCAGAAAATAGTAAAATTTTAAATAAAAATGTACTTTATATTTCTTCATGGGCGATATGTAATAATGAAGATCCATGTTTTGTATGTGAAGACTGCCAAAATGTATTGAACAATAGGCATATTGACATAACGTATGCTCAAAAAAAAGGTAAAAACAATGTTATTAATATTGAAGAAATACGAAGAATTTGTGTAGATACATACGTAAAACCGTATAAGTCTAAAAGAAAAGTATACGTTTTTGAAGATTTTGATACAATTAAGTTATCGTCACAAAATGCAATACTAAAAGTATTAGAAGAACCTGTTCAAGATATTATATATATATTAACTTGCTCGAAAAAAGAAAATATTTTACCTACAATTTTATCACGAGTTTCTATTTTCGATTTAAGTAGCATTAATTATAAAAACGAAGATGAAGAGGTAAAATCAATAGCGATAGAAACAGTAAACGCATTATGTAAAAATAATGAATACGACTTATTATGTGTTACAGCAAAATATAATGATAAAATCATGGCTGTTAAAATATTAGACTACTTGCAAAATTTAGTGAGAAACTCCTTAGTTTATACTTATGACAATAAACTAACTATAGATGAAAGCAGTAAAAATCTTGCTAAAAAGTACAGAAAACAAGAGTTGATAGACATTTTAGAAAATATAGAGAAAGCAAAAATATTTGCACATTCAAACATAAACAATAACTTATATTGTACGTGGTTGAGTTGCGTGTTAAAGAATAATAAAATTCTTGGGGGTTTAAATGGCTGAAGTTATAGGTGTACGTTTTAAAGAAGTAGGAAAAGTATATTACTTTGATCCAAATAAAGAAAAATTGAATATAGATGACGCTGTCATTGTAGAAACTGCTAGAGGGGTAGAGTGTGGCTTTGTTGCAACTGCAAATAAAGAAGTAGATGATAAAGAGATTGTATATCCTTTAAAAAAGATGCTTAGAAAAGCTACTAAAGGCGATATTGCAAAGTTTTACGAAAACAAAAAGAAGGAAAAACAAGCCTTTGAAATTTGCGAAAAAAAGATACTTGCACATAAACTTGACATGAAATTAGTAGATGTTGAGTATACTTTTGATAATAGCAAAGTTCTATTTTATTTCACTTCCGATGGTAGAGTAGATTTTAGACAACTTGTAAAAGATTTAGCAAACGCATTTAAAACAAGAATTGAATTACGACAAATTGGCGTGCGTGACGAATCAAAAATGATGGGTGGTCTAGGTGTTTGTGGGCGTCCGTTTTGTTGCTCAACTTTCTTAGGCGATTTTCAGCCAGTGTCTATAAAAATGGCTAAAGAACAAGGGCTTTCCTTAAATCCTGTAAAAATATCTGGCACTTGTGGTAGACTGATGTGTTGTTTAAAATATGAACAAGAAGCATATACAGATTTACTAAAAAGAACGCCAAAAGTTGGTGCTATCGTTAAAATAAAAGAAGATAAAGGCGAAGTAGTAGAAGTAAATCTGTTAAGAGGAAAATTAAAAGTGAAACTTAATAAGTATCCAACAGCTACACCACTAACTGTAGATGTTAAAGATGTAAAGATAATTAAAGATTCACAGATAAAGCTTGAAAGAAAAGAAATTGAGGAATTAAAAGGTCTTGAGTAAATATAGTTAGAATTAACTAATTTTGCATTTTTAAAATTATATTTTTATATATTTTTTAACATATATATTGATTTTTTCTTTTAAAAGTGGTAAAATACAAGTATTCAATATAGAAGGAGGTGTACAATAATGTCATACATTATAAATGAAGAGTGCATTTCATGTGGTGCTTGCGTGGACGAATGTCCAGTAGAAGCTATCAGTGAAGGTGGCGACAAATACGTTATCGATGCTAATACTTGTACAGAATGTGGTGCTTGTGCTGACGTATGTCCAGTAGACGCTCCAAATCAAGCATAATTTTAGTTTCAAGATAAAAAGAGCTGTGACGAAAAGAAAATGTCATAGTTCTTTTTAATTTCAAAAAATAAGGAGAATAATAATGATTTATTTTGACCATTTCAATTTTAATGTTTTAGACTTAGAAAAAAGTATTAACTTTTATAAAGAAGCGTTAGACCTCAAAGTAGTTAAAGAAAATATTGCTAGTGATGGTGCTTTTAAGCTGATTTTTTTAGGTGACGGTATTACAGATTTTAAATTAGAACTAACATGGCTACGTGATAGGAAAGAGCCTTATAACTTAGGAGAATTAGAGTATCATTTAGCTTTTAGAACAGATGATTACGACAATTTATATAAAAAGCATAAAGAGATGGGTTGCGTTTGCTTTGAAAATCCACAAATGGGTATATACTTTATAAGCGACCCTGACGGATATTGGGTAGAAGTTGTTCCTAAAAAAGATTGATTTTTAGATTTAAATTAACTATTAACAAAAAATTTAAAAAATCATTGCATTTTCAGCTTGACACATTTTAATTTAAATGATAACATTATATCGAATAATATAAAAATAGCGATAAGGACGAAACAAAGAAAAATTTATTTTAGAGAGTACATCTCTTTGGCTGAAAAGATGTATAATAATGTTTTTGTTTTACCACCTTTGAATTTCATATCGGTAACAAGGTATGACGTATTACTTGCGTTAAAAGTCTTAAAGGGCAAAATGTAAAGTTTTGCTGAATTTGGGTGGAACCACGAATAATAGCTTCGTCCCTATTTTTAGGGATAGAAGCTTTTTTTACAAATTTTTGGAAAAGAGGTTAAAGAAATGATAAAGGTTGAACTTAAAAATGGCGTTATAAAAGAATATGAAAAAGGAACAACAGCACAAGAGATTGCAAAGTCACTAGGTCAAGGTCTTTATAAGGCTGTTTGTAGTTGTAAAGTTGATGGTGAGTTGTGCGACGTTCGAGTGCCACTTAATAATGACTGTAAATTAGAATTTTTTACATTTGACGATGAAGAGGGCAAAAAAACATTTTGGCATACATCATCTCACATACTTGCACAAGCTGTTAAAAGGCTATATCCAAATGCAAAATGTGCTATAGGACCTGCAATTGATAATGGTTTTTACTATGATTTTGAAGTTGAAAAACCATTTACAAGCGAGGATCTTGAAAAAATAGAAAAAGAAATGAAAGTTATAGTAAAAAGTGGCTTAACTCCTGAACGTTTTGAGCTTGAACCGCAAGAAGCTATTGAATTTTTAGAAAATATAAACGAAACTTATAAAATTGAACTTGTAAAAGAACATTCAGATAAAGGAGAGAAAATAAGCTTTTATAAACAAGGCGAGTTTACAGACCTATGTGCAGGTCCTCATCTTTTAAATGTACAAGTAGTTAAAGCTTTAAAACTTACAAACTGCACAGGTGCGTATTGGCGTGCTGACGCTAATAACACTCAATTATGCAGAGTTTACGGAACTTCTTTCCCTAAAGCGTCACAGCTTACAGAATATTTAGAAATGGTTGAGCAAGCAAAACTGCGTGATCATAATAAAATAGGGCGAGAACTTGAGCTATTTACAACTAGTGATGTTATAGGTCAAGGGTTGCCAGTGCTTTTACCAAAAGGTGCAAAAATAATTCAAATTTTACAAAGATTTGTTGAAGATGAAGAGGCTAAAAGAGGTTGGCAAATTACAAAAACACCACTAATGGCTAAAAGTGATTTATATAAAATTTCAGGACACTGGGATCACTATAAAGATGGTATGTTTGTAATGGGAGATGAAGAAAAAGACTCAGAAGTTTTTGCACTTCGTCCTATGACTTGCCCATTCCAATATCAAGCATATTTAAACAGAGGTCGTTCTTATAGAGATTTACCGCTTAGATATAATGAAACATCTACATTATTTAGAAATGAATCAAGCGGAGAGATGCACGGACTTATAAGAGTGCGTCAATTTACAATTTCAGAAGGACACTTGATGTGTACTCCAGAGCAGTTAGAAGACGAATTTAAATCTTGCCTTGAACTTGCAATATTTATGCTTAAGACAGTAGGGCTTTATGAAGATGTATCATATCGTTTCTCGCAATGGGACCCACAAGACCACGAAAAATATGTAGGAACTGTAGAGCAGTGGGAAGAGGCTCAAAGTGTGATGAGAAATATCCTTGACGATTTAAAGCTAGAATATAAAGAGGGTATAGGAGAAGCAGCTTTCTACGGTCCTAAATTAGATATTCAAATTAAAAACGTTCATGGAAAAGAAGATACATTAATAACAATTCAAATTGACCAAATGTTATCTGAGCTTTTCGGCATGGAATATACAGATAAAGATGGCACAAAGAAAAATCCATATATTATCCATAGAACTTCAATAGGTTGTTATGAGAGAACACTTGCTTTGTTAATTGAAAAATATGCGGGAGCATTCCCATTATGGCTTGCTCCAGTACAAGTAAAATTACTACCAATTGCAGATAGACATATTGATAAAATTGTTGAAGTTAAACGTAAGCTTGAAGAAAATGGTATTAGGTGCGAACTTGACGACAGAAGCGAAAAAATTGGCTATAAAATTCGTGAAGCTCAGCTTGAAAAAGTACCTTACATGGTTTTACTTGGCGATAAAGATATTGAAAACGATACAATATCTATACGTAGCAGAAAAATGGGCGATTTAGGGCAAACTACAACTAATGATTTTATAAATAAATTACTAGATGAAATTAATAACAAGACATTATAACTGTTTATAGCTGAAAGAAGATGTTAAACGTGCAAAGTTTGGAAGTAAGAAGAAAAAAGACAATAATATCGCTTATAATAGTTGTTGTTGCTTCTGTTTTGTTATATTTTATTTTAATGGTAATTTATAATAGCAACATGGCAGTTAAAAATGAAAATTCAGTAAATGAAAACATTATGCTAAATCCAACAACAAGCGACATAATAGAGGAAATTTTTGCTAACAATAAACATGAAGATTTAATAAAATTAAAAGATGTTAGCGTATCAAATTATTATGAGTTTCCAGACGGATTAGTGGCGGAAAATACAATATATATTTCAAAAACTACTGATTCTCCACAAGAGGTTGCTTGTTTTAAGCTAGCAGATGAAGATTATTATCCTCAACTAAACGAAATATTAGAACAACACGTAAATCAAAGATTAAGTTCTTTTAAAACTGAAAAAAGCAATTTAGATTCGATTTATAATTATACAATCGAAAAAAATGAAGAGTTTATGTTGTTGTCTATAGGTTCAAACTCAACTAAAGATAAGGCGGTATTTCAACATTTAGACTTACAATATGAATAATTTTTTTAAAGCCCTTATTTTTACAATTTATATAACAAGAACAAACTATAATTAGAAAGTAGAATAAAAGAAAGGTTGTGTGGTTTTATGGTGTCTAAATTTATTTTTGGTAACCCTATAAAAACAAATGCAGTAATTAATGATATTAAGGAAAATAAAAACCATAGTGAAATTGAATATTTACAACTTGCAACAAGCGAGAATTTTATTTCACTTACGTATAACATGAGTCAAAACGATATAGTTTATGGCTTAGGTGAAAATATTAGGGGTATAAATAAACGTGGCTACATATATGAAAGTTATTGCAATGACGACCCTATGCACACAGAAGATAAACGTTCTTTATATGGCGCTCATAACTTTTTAGTAGTAAGTAATGATAGTAAAGTTTTTGGTCTTTTTATCGACTCACCATCTAGAGTTACATTTGATGTAGGTTTTACAAATGATGAAATTTTAAATATCTACACAAATGAGCCAGATTTTGTTTTATATATTTTTAAAGGCGAAAACGAACTTGAAATTGTTAAAACATTTAGAGAAATGATAGGAAGAAGTTATATTCCGCCACTTTGGGCGTTTGGATATCAACAAAGTAAGTGGAGCTATCACAATAAGGACGCAGTCTTAAATGTGTATGAAAATTATAGAAAAAACAACATTCCAATAGATGCAATTTACTTAGATATTGACTATATGCAAGATTTTAAAGATTTCACAATTAATGAACAAGCTTTCCCAAATTTTGAAGAATTTGTGAGCGAAATGAAATCAAAAGGTATTCACCTAGTGCCAATTATTGATGCGGGCGTTAAAATAGAAGATGGATACGATGTGTACGAAGAAGGTGTCAAAAACAATTATTTTGTTAAAGATAAAGATGGTAACGACTATGTAACAGCTGTTTGGCCAGGAAAAACTTTATTCCCAGACTTTTTAAATAGTAAAGCTTCAAAATGGTTTGGCGATAAATATAAAATTCTTTTAGATATGGGGATTGATGGTTTCTGGAATGATATGAACGAACCTGCAATTTTCTATTCAGAAAATGGAATTAATAAAGCATGGGCTGATATTGAAAAATATAAAAATGTTCCACTAGATGTAAATACATTTTTTACTGTAAGAGATATTTTCCCAAGAACTGCAAATAGCATTGACGACTACAAAGCTATGTATCATAACATGGACGGAACTATAGTAAATCATGATAAAGTGCATAACTTATATGGTTATATGATGACTAAAAGTGCATCTGATACTTTCGAGAGTTACACAGACAACAGGATTTTACTTTTCTCTCGTGCATCATATATTGGTATGCACAGGTACGGTGGTATTTGGCAAGGAGATAACCAATCGTGGTGGAGCCATTTAGAATTAAATATTAAAATGATGTCATCTATTAATATGTGCGGATTTTTATATACAGGTGCTGATTTAGGCGGATTTGGAAGCCACGCAACTAAAGATTTAGTTTTACGTTGGACAGCTTTCTCGCTATTTACGCCAATTATGAGAAACCACTCAGCACTTGGTACTAGAAATCAAGAGTGTTATAGTTTTGATGATAGCAGTGCATTTAAATCTATAGTATCACTTCGTTATAGATTAATACCATATCTATATAGCGAATATTTAAAAAGTGCAATTAATAACGATATGATGTTTAAACCTTTATCATTTGAATATAAAAATGATGATAGAGTTAAAACAATAGAGGATCAACTTTTAGTTGGCGAAAGTATAATGATAGCACCTGTTTATAAGCAAAATCAAAAAGGTAGATATGTGTATCTTCCAGAAAATATGCTGATGGTTAGATTTAAAAACGAAAATGAATACGAAACTACACCTATGAAACAAGGTGACTATTACATTGAAATACCTTTAAATGAAGTTGTAATATTTATAAGAAAAAATAAAATTTTACCTTTATGCGAAGTTGCAGAAAATACAGAAAAACTAAACAGAGATGCACTACAAGTTATAGGTTATATTGATATTGGCGTTATATATGAACTTTACGACGATGACGGAATATCTAAAAATTACAACAGTAATAAAACAGTAATTAAAGCACAAAAACTACTTAATAATGTAACAGTAGAAGTGGACAAAGATAAAAACATTACAAGTTACGATATACAATGTTTTTAATAAAGGAGAATAATCTTGAAAAAAACTAGTGCTGTAACAAAAGAAAAAAGAGCTTATACGTTAGGTGAAGAGATATTTAACGCTATAACACATGGTGTTGGTAGTTTACTATCAATTGCAGGAACGGTTGTTTTAATCGTTTTTGCAACAATTTATGGCGATGCATGGGCAGTAGTTAGTGCGTGTATTTATGGTAGTTCGTTAATCATTCTTTATACAATGTCAACACTTTATCATGCAATTACACACGTAAAAGCAAAAAAGTTTTTTAGAATAATGGATCATAACACAATATTCTTTTTAATTGCTGGAACATACACACCACTTACTTTAGTAAGTTTAAGAGGCGTGTTAGGTTGGGTTCTTTTTGGAGTAGTGTGGGGTGCAGCTATAATAGGTATAGTCTTTAATTCAATAGATTTAGAAAAATTTAGAAAACCATCAGTTGTATGCTATATTCTTATGGGTTGGGCGATAATTTTTGCATTTAATCCACTTCGTGAGTCAGTGCCAGATATCTCTTTAATTTTTCTATTGATAGGTGGAGCGTTCTATACTTTAGGAGTAATATTTTATGCTATTAAAAAGGTTAAATATTTCCATTCAATATGGCATTTGTTTACGATAGGCGGCAGCATATTCCATTATTTTTGCATAATGTTTGCTATAATAGAATTTTAAAAAATTAAAACACAGTTGAAAATTAAATCAGCTGTGTTTTTACTTTTTTAAGAAGCGTAAATTGAATATGAGATTGTTTATAGTAAAGTTTTAATGTATGTGAATAATAAAATCATAAAGAGAAAAACTCATAAACAACAAGTTAATTATAGCTAACTCGAATGTGTCTTTTTTTTGGTTGTTTTGAATATTTTTAGAAAAAATTTATGTACAATTTGACAAATAATAATAAGATTATAATGTTTGACAAAAAAATAACGAATAGTTTGTTAAAAATTTGTCAAAAAGCGAATATATTTTTTTTAAATTTTATGAGATAATATATATTGTAATAATCTCATAATTTATTGATTATTACATAGGTTTTCTTTTTTAGGTTATAATATAGCATATGAACTTTTATTAGTCTTGTCTAGCCGTCTAAAATTTCGCATTGCTGTGTTAAATTTAATAGGGATATGACAATATACCAATTAAATTTGCCTTGCACTACAAAATTTAATTTCGACTATACTAAGACAAATAAAAATCAAAATGCTATACAAAGAAAACCGAATTGGCAAATTGTTTGGTTTTTGAAAGGAGCAAAAAAATGACATTTAAAATTACTAACGCATGGAATGGGTTTAAAACTGGTAGATGGTGCGACGTAGCAGTAGATACTGGAGATTTTATTACCCTAAACTACACGCCATATGACGGTGACGAGGAATTTTTAGCACCACCGAGTGAAAGTACAAAAAAACTGTGGGAGCAAGTTGGCGTACTAAATAAAGAAGAGATAGAAAAAAATGGCGTTCTAGATATGGATAGCGAAATTATTTCTACAGTAACCTCTCATAAACCAGGATATCTAAATAAAGAGATTGAAACAATAGTAGGTTTTCAAACTGATAAACCTTACAAAAGAAGTTTTCAACCTTTTGGTGGCATAAGAACTGCAAAAAATGCGTGTCAACAATATGGATATGAAGTTCCAGAGAGTGTAAGCGAAATTTTCACAAAATACAGAAAGACACATAATGACGGTGTTTTTGATGTGTATACAGATGAAATACGTCTTGCAAGAAAATCTGCAATTATAACAGGTCTACCAGATGCATATGGTAGGGGAAGAATTATAGGCGACTATAGAAGAGTTGCACTTTATGGCATTGATATGCTAAAAGAAGATAAAAAAAGACAATTAAAAACTGCACCTACTCGTATGACATCAGAAAATATTCGATTACGTGAGGAGCTTGCTGAACAATATAGAGCATTAGAAGAAATAAAAGTAATGGCTCAAAGTTACGGTTATGATATTTCAAATCCAGCAACTAATGCAAAAGAGGCTATTCAATGGCTATACTTTGGATATTTAGCGGCTATTAAAGAGCAAAATGGTGCAGCTATGTCTTTAGGACGTGTAAGCACATTTTTAGATATTTATATTGAAAGAGATTTGCGTCTAGGCATAGTAACAGAAGACGAAATACAAGAATATATCGACCACTTTATAATGAAATTAAGACTAGTAAAATTTGCAAGAACAGCAGATTACAACAACTTATTTTCAGGCGATCCAACATGGGTTACAGAGTCAATTGGTGGTATGGCTACAAATGGTATGCATTTAGTTACAAAAACATCATTTAGATTTTTACACACACTAGACAATTTAGGACCAGCACCAGAGCCTAATTTAACAGTATTATGGTCACCACGTTTACCACTTAACTTTAAAAGATACTGTGCTAAAATGTCTATAAAAACATCATCAATTCAATATGAAAACGACGAACTTATGAGAGAAGTACATGGACATGACTATGCAATAGCTTGTTGTGTATCTTCTATGAAAATCGGTAAAGAGATGCAATTTTTCGGAGCTAGGGCAAACCTTGCAAAATGCTTGCTTTATGCTATTAACGGTGGTATTGATGAAAAATTAAAAATTCAAGTAGGCCCTAAATATAGACCAGTGGAAACAGAGTATCTTGAGTATGAAGAAGTAGCACAAAAATACGATGATATGCTAGAGTGGCTTGCGGGACTTTATGTAAATACACTTAATATTATCCACTATATGCACGACAAATACTGCTATGAGCGTGTTCAAATGTCTTTGCATGATAAAGAGGTAAAACGTTACTTTGCAACAGGTATTGCAGGGCTTTCAGTAATAGCAGACTCTTTAAGTGCTATTAAATACGCAAAAGTTAAAGCTATTAGAGATGAAGACGGATTAGTAGTAGATTATGATGTTGAGGGCGACTATCCTAAATTTGGAAATAACGACGATAGAGTAGATAAAATTGCAATTGATATAGTACACAACTTTATGCAAAAAATACGCAAACACCACACTTATCGCCGCAGCGTTCCTACAATGTCAATCTTAACTATAACATCAAACGTGGTTTATGGTAAAAAAACAGGTAGCACACCAGATGGTAGAAAAGCAGGAACACCATTTGCACCAGGAGCAAACCCAATGCATGGTAGAGATACAAACGGAGCGGCAGCGTCGCTTGCATCTGTAGCAAAATTACCATTTGAAGACGCACTAGACGGAATTTCAGATACTTTCTCAATAGTACCAAATGCACTTGGAAAAGATGATCAAGTATTCTTTGGTGATTTCAATATTGAGGATATTAATATAAGCATTAATGAGCTTGAAGAGTGTCAAGCAGGTAATTACGCTTGTATGCAACCTAACGAAAATATAGAATAATGAAAGAGGTAAAATATTATGGCAAGTAAACAACAAATAGATAACCTTGTAGAATTACTCGACAGTTATACAGAAAAAGGCGGTCATCATTTAAATGTTAATGTTTTCACAAAAGAAACTTTACTTGATGCTCAAAAACACCCAGAAAAATATCCACAACTAACAGTGCGAGTATCTGGATATGCAGTAAATTTTGTAAAGTTGTCAAAAGAACAACAAGACGATATTATCTCTCGTACATTCCATTCAAAACTGTAAAATAATTTTAAAAGGCGTTGAAAAAATGAACGGATATGTACATTCAATTGAAACAATGGGTACAGTAGATGGCCCTGGTATTAGATTTGTAGTGTTTTTACAAGGGTGTCCTTTGCGTTGTAAATATTGTCACAATCCAGACACTTGGAAAATAAATGTAGGAACAATTATGTCTACAGATGAAGTCTTAGACAAATTTGAAAAAACAAGTGTCTTTACAAAGGGTGGCATAACAGTAACTGGAGGAGAACCACTACTACAAACTGATTTTTTAATTGAATTATTTAACAAAGCAAAATTAAAAGGTATCCATACTTGTGTGGATACCTCAGGTGTCACATTTAGTGATAATAATAAAGAAACATTTGATAATTTAATGGCAGTTACAGACTTAGTGCTTCTTGACTTAAAACATATAGATGAATTAGAACATCGCAAACTTACAAAAGTAGATAACGAACCTATTTTAAAATTTGCGAAATATTTATCAGATATAAACAAACCAGTTTGGATAAGACACGTTGTAATAGAGGGTATAACCTTAAATGATGGTTACTTATTTAGGTTAGGCAACTTTTTATACGAACTTAAAAATATTAAAGCACTAGACATAATACCATACCATAAAATGGGTGATAGTAAATATAAAGAATTGGGAATACCCCTTAGTCTAAAAGACGTGCCAGCTACAACTAATGAGCAAGCGTCTTATGCGTTAAAACAAGTGTTAAAGGGGATAAAGTATAGTAGTGAAAACGATAAAAATAAATCTAATTAAAAGTATTTTAGCAGGAATTGCTATTTCTGTTGCTGGAGTAGCGTATTTAAGTGTTGATAATTATGTGGTAGGTGCTTTATTGTTTTCGGTGGGGCTTTTGAGTATTTATCTTTTTGACTGGAATTTATATACAGGCAAATGCTGTTATGTGGCATTAGAGCCGAAAAAATATTTTTTAGTAACTGTAATTGCATTTGTTGGCAATTTAATAGGTGCAATTTTAATAGGATATTTAATACGATTTTCTGGTTTAAGCATATACCAAAAAGCAGTGCAATCAGTAGAGTATAAACTTGAACATAATTATTTACAGTATCTTATTTTGGCGTTTTTTTGCGGTGTAATGATGAGCATTGCAGTATTAGGTTACACAAAACAAAAAGATAGTTTTGGCAAAAGTGTAATTGTAATACTTTCTATTATGGTGTTTATCTTAGCAAAATTTGAACACGTAATAGCTAATATGTTTTATATTTCACTTGCTAATATGTGGAATTTAGATACGATTGTTTTTGTAATTATATGTGCTATAGGCAACTTGATTGGGTGTAGTATTATACCAATCTTAAATACAAAATCAAATTGCTTGAAAACAAGCTAAATTTAATAACATAAAAAATAACCTCATAATCTTGTAAAATTGGATTATGAGGTTATTTTATCCCTAACTATATAGTTTTTTAGATGAATTGTAGAACGAAGTGTTGCAACCTTGTAAACACATGAAATGTGTTTGTAAATATAGTAGTATGCTTTAAAATATACATATTTAATAGTAATTTTTAAACTAGTAATTATTATAGCTAGTTTAGAAATTATTTTGCATACTACTATATATCGCTGATGCTATGCATCAGCCACGGTTGCACTCTTTTTAAAATAAAGTTTGCAAAAAATTTTACTTGCTTTTCTGTAAATAATGGTTTGATATATATAATTTTCTATTTAATTTATATTCACCGCTTACAGGGTCTTTAACATCATAGTCAACCCATACAAGTTCGTTTGTGCTTTTTAAAAATACAGCAGAGCGTCTAGTAGCTTTTTTTCTCTTTGTAGTTATATCTTTGTCAAGTTCTTTTAAAAGTATACCCATTTTTTCATCTTGAAGACATAAAGGTAACTTACCAGAAGAATTAACTTTTATCCATTGTTCTTTCATTAAATCAATAACTAATTGCTTGTCTAATATTTTAGAAAAAAACTTAAGAACAGTAAAACAAAAATCATCAATTTTTGTGCCGTGCTTAGTTTTACTATATGCTCCAAAAGATGAAAAAAGTTCAAAAGCACTGTCACAACTTTCTAAAGCTTTTTCTAGTAAAAGTCTAAATCTGCCACTATTATATAATCTATCTACCGCATCTTCAGTGTACTTTAAGTCTTGTAAATCTTTTTTTAAAAGCCATTTATTTTCGATTATTTCGTATGGTGGTGTCAAGTTAAAATTACCTATGTTCTCATCTTCTAAAGGAGAACCATGTAGTAATTTTAAAAAACCTAATTGTAACATATGTGGTCTTAGTTTGAATAATCTGTTAAAGCTTGTGGAAAAACTTTTTAAATCTTCTTTTGGAAGACCAGCGATTAAGTCCATATGAACATGGATATTGCCTTTAGATATTATTTTACTCATATTATATTCTATTTTTTCAATATTAGTTTTTCTATTAACTGCATCTAATGTTTTTTCGTTAAAACTTTGAACACCTACTTCAATTTGTATTAATCCTTTTTGTGCTTTTGATAGGCTCATAATTATTTCATTAGTTATAATATCGCCAGCCATTTCAAAGTGAAAACATACATTTTTGTTAATTTCATTACTGTTTACTATAAAATCTATTATTTCTAAAGCACGTTTTGGGTTGCAATTGAAAGTCCTATCAACAAATTTTACTGTTTGAGTTTTGGAGTGTGAAAGCTTAATTAAATTGCTTTTCACTTCGTCTAATGGGAAAAACTTAACACTGCAAAGTCTGCCAGATAAACAATACGAGCAAGAATACGGACACCCTCTAGAGCTTTCAAAATATACTATTCTACCTTTTAAATTTTTAAAATATTCATCGGTGTAAGGTGTTATAGGTATAGCGTCTGTAATATAAGGATGTGACAGAGAATGTCTACAATTAACACCTAATATTTCATCTGTACTAGTGTTATTATAAAGAGCGTTTATCAACTTGTAAAAAGGCACTTCGCCTTCACCACTTATTATAAAATCAACTTCTTTATTTTCATTAAATATTTGACTAGGGTTATAGCTAACCTCAGGACCACCTAAAATAATTGTCGAATTTGGCTTTAGTTTTTTTATCAAAGGTAAAATTTCTTTTATATAAGATACATTCCAAATATATGTTGAAAAACATATAATATCGCAACCACTAGAACAAATATTA
>CAYJFG010000029.1:12657-21024 GCA_964369305.1 uncultured Eubacteriales bacterium | reverse complement strand
TTATATTTACACATCAAAAAGATGATAAAAGCTTTACTCTTGATACTTTAGAATTAAGAGAAGTCTTAGGTGATGTTTGCCTTAGTAATAGTGATGTTATGAATTGGATTAATGAGTATTTAAAAGAACAAACCCAAATAATTTATGGAGGTAATGACATATGAAATCATTAGCAGAGTTACAAGCTATTAGAGATAAAGCACGTACACAGCTTAATGTTAGAGAAGAAAACCCAAATGCAATTAGAGTTTTAGTAGGTATGGCTACTTGCGGTATTGCAGCTGGTGCAAGACCAATCTTAACTACTTTTGTTGAAGAAGTAGAAAAAAGAGGTCTTGAAAATGTTACAGTTACACAAACAGGTTGTATAGGTATTTGCCAATACGAACCAGTTGTTGAAATTGAAGTGCCAGGACAAGAAAAAGTTACATATGTAAAAATGACAAGTGAAAAGGCTATGCGTATAGTTAATAATCACATTGTTAATGGTAATGTTGTAACTGAATATACTATAGGTGGCAATAACGAAGAAGGAGGAGTTTAAATTGTATCGTTCAAATGTACTTGTTTGTGGTGGTACAGGTTGTACTTCTTCAAGCTCTGAAAAAATTATAGAGTCTTTAAAATCAGAAATTATAGCAAGAGGACTTGAAAAAGAAGTTAATGTTGTAACAACAGGTTGCTTTGGTCTTTGTGCTTTAGGCCCAATTATAATAGTATACCCAGAGGGTAGCTTTTACAGCATGGTACAAGTGTCAGACGTACCAGAAATCGTAGAAGAACACCTATTAAAAGGTAGAATTGTAAAACGTTTACTATATAGTGATACAATCGAAAACGATACAATTAAATCACTACATCAAACAGACTTTTACAGAAAACAAAAACGTATTGCACTTAGAAACTGTGGTGCAATAAACCCAGAAATAATTGATGAATACATCGCTATGGACGGCTATGCAGCTTTAGGTAAAGCAGTTACAGAAATGACTCCAGCTGAAGTTGTAGAAGTTATGAAAGCCTCAGGATTAAGAGGTAGAGGTGGCGGCGGTTTCCCTACAGGTATTAAATGGGATTTTGCAGCTAAACAAGTAGCGGATCAAAAATATGTATGTTGTAATGCTGACGAAGGCGACCCAGGTGCATTCATGGATCGTTCAGTTTTAGAGGGTGACCCTCACGCATTAATCGAAGCTATGGCAATTGCAGGTTACGCAATTGGTTCATCATGCGGTTACATTTATGTACGTGCTGAATACCCTATAGCTGTTAAACGTTTAGAAATTGCTTTAAATCAAGCTCGTGAATACGGCTTATTAGGTAAAAATATTTTCGGTAGCGACTTTAGCTTTGACCTTGAGTTACGTCTAGGTGCTGGTGCTTTCGTTTGTGGTGAGGAAACAGCGTTATTAACTTCAATCGAAGGTAATAGAGGCGAACCACGTCCACGTCCACCATTCCCAGCAGTTAAAGGTTTATTTGGTAAACCAACAATTCTTAATAACGTTGAAACTTATGCAAATATTCCTCAAATCATCTTAAATGGTGCTGAATGGTTTAGTGCTATAGGTACTGAAAAATCAAAAGGTACAAAAGTTTTCGCTTTAGGCGGTAAAATTAAAAATACAGGTCTTGTTGAAGTTCCAATGGGTACTACTTTAAGAGAAATTGTAGACGAAATTGGTGGCGGTGTTCCAGATGGTAAAAAATTCAAAGCTGCTCAAACAGGTGGTCCATCAGGTGGTTGTATCCCAGCTCAGCATCTTGACATTGAAATAGATTACGACAACTTAATCTCTATTGGCTCAATGATGGGTTCAGGCGGTCTTATCGTTATGGACGAAACAACTTGTATGGTTGACATAGCTAAATTCTTCTTAGAATTTACAGTTGATGAAAGTTGCGGTAAATGTTCTCCATGTCGTATAGGTACAAAACGTTTACTTGAAATGCTTGAAAAAATTACTTCAGGTAATGCAACACTTGAAGATATAGATAAAATGGAAGGGCTTTGCTACTACATAAAAGAAAACTCACTTTGCGGTCTTGGTCAAACAGCACCAAACCCAGTTTTATCAACACTTAATTTCTTTAAAGATGAATATGTTGCACACGTTGTAGACAAAAAATGTCCAGCAGGCGTTTGTAAAGATTTACTACAATACAGCATTATCGCTGACAAATGTAAGGGTTGTACTGCTTGTGCTAGAGTTTGCCCAGTTGATGCAATAAGCGGTAAAGTTAAAGAAGTATTTGTAATTGATACAGATAAATGTATTAAGTGCGGAGCTTGTATTGCTAAATGTAAGTTTAACGCAATTGTTAAACGTTAATAGGGAGGAAGTCATATAAAATGGAAATGATAAATGTAAAAATTAATAATATTCCAGTAACAGTTCCAGTAGGTACTTCAATTTTAGAAGCTGCAAGACAAATTGGAATTAAAATTCCAACACTTTGTTATTTAAAAGAAATAAACGAAATTGGTGCTTGTCGTATCTGTGTTGCTGAAGTAAAAGGTGCTAGATCTCTAGTTGCATCTTGCGTTTTCCCTTTAGAAAGAGAAGGCACAGAAGTTTTCACAAACTCTAAAAAAGTTAGAGATTCACGTAAAACAACATTAGAATTAATACTTTCAAACCATGAAAGAAAATGTCTTTCATGTCATAGAAGTGGTCACTGTGAACTACAAGAAATGTGCCACGATTTTGAAATTGAAGATGCATCAAGATTTGACGGTTCAAACCCAGACTTCAAAGTAGATACATCAACTCTTCACCTTGTAAGAGATAATAACAAATGTATCCTATGTCGTCGTTGCGTTGCTGTTTGTAAAGAACAATATGTAAGCGTAATTGGTGCTAATAACAGAGGTTTCGATACTCAAATTGGTTGTGCTTTTGATAAAAACTTACACGACGCTCCTTGCGTATCTTGTGGGCAATGTACAGCAGTATGTCCAACAGCTGCACTTATCGAACGTGACCAAACAGAAGAAGTTTTCGAGGCACTTGCAGATCCAGAAAAAATTGTTATCGTTCACACAGCTCCATCAGTTAGAGCTACACTAGGTGAATGTTTCGATATGCCAATCGGTTCAAATGTAAAAGGTAAAATGGTTAGATCTTTAAAAATGCTTGGTTTTGATAAAGTATTTGATACAGACTTCGGTGCTGACTTAACTATTATGGAAGAAGCAACAGAATTTCTTCATAGAGTACAAGAGGGTGGCACATTACCTTTAATCACATCATGTTCACCAGGTTGGATTAAATTCTGCGAACATTACTATCCAGAGTTTATCCCTAATCTATCAAGTTGTAAATCACCTCAACAAATGACAGGTGCTATTATAAAATCATACTATGCAGAGCTTGCAGGTATCGACCCTAAAAAAATCTGTGTTGTTGCAGTAATGCCATGTACAGCTAAAAAGTTCGAGGCTCAACGTGACGATCAAGCAGGAGCAGGTCTACCAGATAATGATATCGTTTTAACAACAAGAGAACTTGCAAGAATGATAAAAAGCGTTAAACTTGACTTTACATCTTTAGAAGATGACGAGTTCGACCCAATTTTAGGTCAAACTACTACAGGTGCAGCTGCAATCTTCGGTGCAACAGGCGGTGTTATGGAGGCAGCTTTAAGAACTGCTGCTGACGTATTAACAGGCGAAGACGTTCAAGAAATTGAATATCACGACGTTAGAGGTACAAAACATACTAAAGAAGCTACATATAATGTTGCTGGTATGGAAATTAAAGTAGCAGCAGTAAGTGGACTTAAACACGTTGCAGCTTTACTTGATAAAGTAAAAAGTGGCGAAGCAAATTACCACTTTATCGAAGTTATGTGTTGCCCAGGCGGTTGTGTAAACGGCGGTGGACAACCAATCCAAAGTGGTGATACAAGAAACTTTAATGACTTAAAAGCATTACGTGCTAAAGCTTTATATGATGAAGATGCAAACTTACCACTAAGAAAATCACATGATAACCCAGATATCAAAAAATTGTATGATGAATATTTAGAGAAACCAGGTAGCCACCTAGCTCATAGATTACTACATACAACATATGCAAAAAGAGATAAATATACAGTATAATTAATTACTAAATAAACCACCCTTTGTAAAAGAATAAAGGGTGGTTTGTGGTTTATTTGGAGGGGAAAAGATATGAAATATAAACTTATAGCAGTTGATATGGACGGTACACTGCTAAAAAATAATTATGAAATAACTAAACATACAGAGGAAATAGTAAAAAAAGCCGTTGAAAAAGGTATAATATTTACAATTGCTACAGGCAGACCATATAATGTAGCTCAAAAATTTGTAAGGCAATTAAATTTAAAAAACGAAATAATTACGAATAATGGTGCAATGATTTTTAACGCAAGTGATAATAAAATTTTGCATAGGATAAATTTAGCAAAAGAAGATGCTAAAAAAATATTTGAAATAGGTTTAAAAGAAGACACTACAATGTGTATTTGGTCGAATGACGTATTATATTTTAACAAAATAAATGAAAAATCAAGTGATTATCAAAGTATTTCAGGTGTAAAGCCTATTATAATAGAAAGTTTTGATGATATTAAAAATATAGATATAACAAAAATCTTATGGTACGACGAGCCACAAAGAATAGAAAATTTTCAAGTAGAGTTAAAAAATACATTTAAAGAAACATCACTTTACAGATCAAGAGCTACCTTTTTAGAATTTATTAATAGTCAAACCTCAAAAGGACTTGCAGTGCAAATGGTAGCAAAAATGCATAATATCAAAAAAGAAGAGATAATAGCAATTGGTGATGAACTAAACGATTTAAGCATGATAGAATATGCAGGGCTTGGTGTAGCTATGGGGAATGCACATAGCTTAATAAAGGAAAATGCACAATTTGTTACGTGTAGCAATGAGGAAGAGGGAGTATCAAAAGTTATAGAAAAATTTGTTTTATAAAAGACAAATTATTACTTAAACTGACAAATGAATTATGGTAAAATTAAATGGTATGGAAAAAATAATTAGTTTAACACATATAAAAATTATTTGATAGCATACATTTAGTATATATTTATGTTCACGTTATGGTGCGGTAATATGTAAATATAATTTTTGAAGATTATTACCTAAATTCCATTTTAAACCTTGTGCATAAAGTAGATTAATGTGACCAACTTATTACGAATACTTGATTTTGGTAATAATTAGTGTTATAATTTCTTTTGGAACGTGGTATTTTTAAATACTAATGAATAGTTTTTATATCAAGTTATACATTAAATTATAGTGGTGATTTAATTGTAAACTTAAAAAATTCCTTGTTTAAGGTGTAATTATTATTCTTCTACATAAATGTATATTACTGAAAGGAAAAAAAAATGAAAAAGAGAGAAAACTTACGTTACAAGGTCTGCGATAATAAAACGATGAGCTATGATTTGAAACTGAAAATTATAGCAATTCTTACAATTTTAGCTACTGTAATTTCAATGGCTACAATTATGAGTGGAACTTACGTATATGCAGCCAATTTTGAAAATAATGCAAGGTTATATTTAGACTTAACAGGTTTTGCAGGATGGGAAGATGCTAGTGCGGAATTTAAAGCGTTTACTTTCTATGGCAGTGATACTAATAAAAACTATCAATTAAATTATAATAAAGAAAGCGGTTATACTCAAAGTGAATTGAACCTAGCCATTGATTTAGAACCAGTAGCTGGTAAAGATGGTATATACACATTTAAAATTCCAGATGCAGATTTAGGTGCAGTTCAAATTTTAAGAGTAAGCCCAGATGGAAGCAGTGCATGGAACAATTCAAGTAAAATGTTTTCAAATGATATGGGCAGTAACAACGCTATTAAAATAAACAACTGGAGCAACAACTCTTCGTGGTCATACGTTGAGCCTATAGACGAAACTGTAAGCACTCCAGCTTTTGCATCAAACAGCAAAATTTATTTAGATTTAACAGGCTTTACAAGTTGGACAAGCGACTCAGCTACTTTTAAAGCTTTTACATTTTATAGTGATAATGTTAATTGGAACTCTCAACTAAATGAAGAAATAGAAAACGGTTACACAGCTGAGCAATTAGCACAAGCTATTGACTTAGTTCCAGTTGAGGGAAGAGCAAACATATTTACATTTGTTATACCTCAAGAGAATTTGGGAGCAATTCAAATTGTAAGAACAAGTGCTGACGGAAGTACACCTCTTAACTATTCAAGTAAAATGCTTTCTAATATAAAGGCAACAAATAATGCAGTAAAAATCAGTGGAGATAATAGTTCTACATGGTCTTATGTAAATCCAAGTAGCGGTGGTGGTATTGGAAGCGACGCAAAAACTGCTATACTATCAGATGCAATTTTAAACAATCCAGATTTATTTACAGTAGACGCAACTTTTTACGATTACTACATCGACCAAGAAATTACTAACGGTTGGCGTGAAATGGGTAGCAATAGTGATTATTTATATGACTGGAATGGAAATCCTGCATGGGAGCCATTTAATACATTTAACAGTCTTTTAAGTACATATGCTAGTAATAACGCTGTTGATTATCCGCTATACTTTGGTAACTTTTATAATAAAGGTGATGGCCATAACGGATACACAAACTTCTCTAATAAAGTAAATAACTCATCAGGTTTAAGTAATTACAACACTTCTGTAGCTGGTATTATGCATAACACATTAGTTAATAATCAACTTGCTTTTAATGATAAAGACAGCTCAAATGCAGGTGCGTCTGTTCCACTGTTCGACTCACAATGGCTTACAGACAATGATGCAGGCGAAACAATAGTTACCCAGTTCCCAGTAAGACAAGAAACTGATGCACACGGAAATACATATTATGAATTTAGCAGTAAAAACGCTCAAGATAATATATGGTTTGATAATTACAACGCTTTAGGAGCTCCACTTACAATGAACTACGGTTCAGGTGATACGTACGGTGTTTATGACTCACTACATTGGTATTCTGACCAAAGAGGTGATAACGGCTATGGTTTCTTCCCATTTGATAAAAGAGGAGAAGCAGGCGGAACTAATTCAGACTTAGCAGAAGATTTTGGCTTTGGTATGAGACTTGATATTCCATTTACAGTTGCTAAAGACGGATTGCTTTCTGGTGGAGTGGAACAAATATTTGAGTTTACAGGTGATGATGACTTATTCGTTTATGTTGATGGTGTTTTAGTGCTTGACTTAGGCGGTGCTCATAAAGAGGCAACTGGCGAAGTTAATTTCCACACATTATCTTCATCAACTTCAACAGGTACAGAAAATGCACCAGGATTTACAGAAGGTAGTGTAAACGGTTCATTTGCAGAAGTTTTTGGTTCTACAGGTGATCAAAAATTTGACAATCAAAACGAAAACCAAATACATACGCTTACAATTTTCTATATGGAACGTGGTATGATTGAGTCAAACTTAAGTTTCAAATTTAACTTCAACCCAATGGACGATGGTTTTATTTTGGAAAAAGAAGTTAATACAGCAGATGTAAACAGTGGTTTAATAAATGATTTAGAAACAACAGAAGAATTTAACTTTACACATTCAACATCAAACACTATTGGTGGCACATATCTACCATCAGCAAATGTAGCTTATCAATATGGACATGGCACAATAAGAGAAGATAGAACAACTTCAGCAACAGGTCAATTAACACTACATGATGATGATACAGCAACATATGAAAACGTGTTTACAATAGGTAATTACTTCAAAGTAAATGAGAGTTTTACATCTAATATAGTTTATAATACAACATGGCAAGCAGAGGACTTAGTTTTAAGAGAAAAAGGCGACCCTAATTATATTATAGATACAGGCTCAGGTACAGAAGCTATATTTAAATATGAAACACTTGATAATACAACTATAGAAGAATTACGTGCTACTAGCATTAAATTGGAATATACTAATACTCCAGTAGTTAAGGACCTAGTGGTGTCAAAACAAGTTGTAGATGATTTTACAAATAAAAATGCAGTTGCAGGCGATAATACAAACTTTAAATTTATAGTATTAGTAGACTTAAACGGTGGTGTAAATTATATTCCTTATGAGCTTGATTATGTACATACAAATATTGGCGGTATAACCTCAAATGCTACAACTTCAGCTTTAGGCGAATTTACATTAAAACATGGTGAAGAAGCTAAAATATATGGAATACCAAAAGGTGCAACTTATAAAGTTTTAGAAGTAGACGTACCAACAAGTTATTTAGTAGAGCAAGCAGAATTTACAGGAACAATTGCAGATGCAAATAATGTTCAATTCTTTAATATGCAACAATCACTTGATGTACAAGTAGATATAACA
>CAYJFG010000029.1:8440-12647 GCA_964369305.1 uncultured Eubacteriales bacterium | reverse complement strand
TATTAACAGGTGTATGTGGTATGGAAAAAGACCAATTTACATTTGAACTTTACAAAGGTGTAGTGGGCGACCCTGTAAACCCTAAAGTTACAATAGATACTGTAAAAAGTGATGAAAACGGTAATGCACAAGTTATGATAACAGGATTAAATGCAGTAGGCACTTACACATACTACATTGAAGAAATAATGCCTATCACACCAGATAATGACGTTATTTACGATAACACAATTTACACAATTAACGTAACTGTTACAGCAGATGCTTTAGGTGTTCTTAGAACAAGCGTTGAATTTTTGAAAAATGGTACAGACGTTGTTACAGATATCATTTTTACAAATAATGCAAAAGAGGGTACAGTTACAGTAATTAAAGATGACACAGCAGGTTCACCACTTGCAGGTACAACATTTGGCATATATAAAGTAAGTGCTAATAATGAGGATATATCAACTTTAACACCTTTTGAAACAGGTATAACTTCAATACAACCAGATGGAAAGTCTAAAATTATATTTGATAATTTACCGATTTACACAGATACATATAAATATAGTGCAGGTGCAAAAGATTATCAATGGTACTGCCTAGCAGAAATTGACCCAACAACAGGTTACGTACTTAATAACGATAAACATTATTTCCAAATACCTGTTACTGTATTAGGCGTACAAAATTATGAATTAGAATATTCATATATTAACAACCGCATTTTAGTACCAGAATCAGGAACAATTGGCAGAGATATGTATTTAATAGTTGGTTTGTCAATAATGTTATTAGCATTAGGTATAGTAGTTATTAAAATAAAAGATGCTAAAATTTTTAGAAAAAGCCAATAAAATAAGTTTGGCAATACTCAGTTATAAAATGCTTTATATTAAGCTTTTGTATAAATAATTACAAAAAAAAGGAGAGTTCTACCATGCAAAAACAAGTAAGTAAAGTAAAAAAAGTTCTAGCACTAGTTGTAGCTATGCTACTATTAGTTGCAGCAGTTCCAATGACTGCAAGTGCGGCTGCAGACAATTCGCTAACACTAAGTTCTACAACACAAGGGTTTGTATACACAGTATACGAATTAGCTACATTTGACCACGAGGGTGACGGTTCATTTACACCAGCAGTAGGCTTAAATGCAATTTTAGCAACAGTTATCACAGACAACTCATCAACAAAAGTTATTGTTGATACAGCAGACGATGTATTAAATCCAGCAGAATTAGGTACAGTAATTGGCACTTATAACACAACAACAGATGGTGTGTCAAAAACATTTAATGCTTTAGTAGATGGCCTATACTATGTAAAAGCTACAACATTACCAGCAGACGTAACAGCTGTTACAAACTCTGCATTAGCATTACCATGGTTTGATACTACAGATGCAGATCCTGCAAATCACGATTGGTCATCAACATATACAATCAATGTTGGAAACAAATTAAATTCAGCTTATGTTAATAAAGAAATTACAGATTCAAACGAAGGTGACACAGGTTATACATCAGCAGGTTTAAATAGTGTTGGTGACGCTGTAGACTTTGAACTATCAGCAAATATCCCAGCAGATGATACTTTCAAATTAAAAAACTATGTTATCACTGATATTTTATCACCTGGTTTAACAAACAACAAAGACTACACAGTAAAATTAGTAGATGCTCTTAATAACGAAACTACTCTAAATGTAACAACAGATTATGTAGTAGTAGATAATTATGTTACTTCACAAGGTGTAACTACTACATTTGGTATTCAATTAACAGATGCATTATTACAAAGTGACGCTCTTTACACATTTGAAGAAGTTGTAGTTACATATACAGCTGTTATCAATGAAAATGCAGTTATCGGTAACCCAGGTAACCCTAACTCAGATGGTTTAGATATTACAAACCAAGATGGCGACGATATATACTTAGAAGGTGACGAAGTTGTTGTTTATACATACGGTATCGAAGTTTTAAAAACTGACGCTAACACAGGTGCAGTTTTAGCTGGTGCTGAATTTGTTATCTATGCAAAATCAGACATAGCTTTTGCAAATCCTTTAGCAACAGCAGTTTCAGATGCTACAGGTCTAGCTACATTTAAAACAGCTGGCGGACAAACATACAAATTCACAGCTGGTGAATATGTTGTAAAAGAAACAAAAGCTCCAACAGGTTACACACTGAACAACTCAGAATTTGCAGTAACTATCGACCCTACTTTTGCAGCTGGAGTATTAACAACACCAGTTTCAGCAACAGGTATTGGTTATGAAAGAATTACTGTTGAAAACACAATGATTATATTACCACAAACAGGTGGCATGGGTACAACAATCTTTATGATTATTGGTGCTTCATTAATCCTATTTGCAGGTGTTATGTTTATAGTTGTTAGACGAAAATCTAATTCAAAATAATTTGTTGACAAATACAGCTATTTAAAGTAAAATAATCAAGGGGGATACGTTTTTAGGCGTATTCCCCTATAATTTTAGAATAAAGAAAAGGAATATTATATTATGAAAAAAATGATAAGCACAGTTTTAGTTGTAATAATTTTTCTAGTAGGAATTAGCATAATGTTATATCCCTTTATAAGTTCAATGATTAATAATTTAAATTCAAGAAACAATGCAGAAGTATACTTTACAGATGATGGCGAAATAGATAACTCGCAACTCTATAAACAAATAGAAGAAGCACAACAATATAATAAAAATATGGTAGATGGATTAGTACTTACAGACCCTTTCGACCCAGGTGTATATGAAAAAATGAGCGAGGAGTACCAAAATTTATTAGTTACAGGCAGTAACGGCATAATGGCTTATGTTGATATTCCAAAAATTGATGTATTATTACCAATCTACCATGGCACATCAGATGAAGTATTGCAAAATGGCGCAGGGCATTTGCAAAATACATCTTTCCCAGTTGGAGGAGAAAGCACACACAGTGTTATTTCAGCACATACGGCATATCCAACTGATACATTTTTTGACTACTTAACAGATTTAGTAATAGGCGATGAATTTTATATACGAATTAAAAGCGAAATTTTAAAATACGAAGTAGACCAAATAAAAGTAGTAGAACCAACAAACGCCGAAGATTTAAGGGTAATTGATGGAAAAGATCATATAACATTACTAACTTGTACACCATATGCTATTAACTCGCATAGATTATTAGTAAGAGGTGTTAGAGTGGAGTATGACGAAAGCGAAGAAGAAATAATAGACAATGGCAGATTAGAGGCTATAACAATTATAGATGACACTATGTTTGTGTTCGGAGTAAAAGTACCGCTATGGCTTGCAATAACAATTTCTATAGCATTTGCTACACTAGTTGTTGTGATTGTATTTTTAATATTGAAGAAAAAAAGAAAAAAGGATAAAGAGTAAGAACTGGGGATAAAATGAAAAGAAAAATTTTAACAACAATTACTATAATAATTTTTTTAACAGGCGTTGGCTTTTTAGCGTTTCCATTTGTTTCAAATTGGTGGGGTGCAGAAGTCGCAAACGACATTGTAGAAAAAATTGATGAAAATATCGAAAATATAGTTGAGGGTTCTTTTGAAAAAGCGTATGAGGAAAAAAAGGTTGATAAAGAAAGATACCCGATAGATGAAAATGGACAACGAACTTCGCAAACTCCACTATTATTTTTAGAAGATATAACAAAATTGCAAGAAGAAGTTATAGAATATAATGAGAAATTAAAACAAGAGCAAGTGTCACTGCTTGTAAATGATTATGCATATACAGTACCGTCGATAGATTTAACAAAATACGGTATATATGATGGTGTTTTTGGTTATATAAAAGCACCATATATAAACTTGCAACTACCTATTTATTTAGGTGCAAGTGATTATAATATGAGTTATGGAGCAGCACATTTAACTCATACATCATTGCCTTTAGGAGGCGAAAGCACAAACACAGTTTTAGCGGGTCATACAAATTATATTGGTAGAATTTTCTTTGATAATTTAAGGAATATGCCAATAGGCGAAAAAATTATAATTACAACTTATTTAGGAGAAACTACATATAAAGTAAGTGAAATTAAAATTGTTCAAAGTGATGAAGCGTCCGATATTTTTATAAAACCGCACGAAGACTTGTTGACACTCATTACGTGTGTTGGAACTACATCAGACGATTTAGACAGATACTTAATTATATGTAAAAAAGTGGACT
>CAYJFG010000029.1:0-8430 GCA_964369305.1 uncultured Eubacteriales bacterium | reverse complement strand
TAATTCTCACATCGAATTTTGTCGAAATATAGCCAAAATACTTTTGCTTTTTCGTGAAAAGTATGATATAATGAATATCTAGATTTAAAAGCAATTAGAGTGTTGTAATTTTAAATATATAGGAGGAACAAGTCTTTATGAAGAAAAATATTGTTATCTGCATAATTATGATAGCCATATTTGTAATATCTTCTACATCTATATATGCACAAGAAACCGAAATTGACGACGTTATAACTATTGGATATTCGCCTAATGGGGATTTGGTAAGCAATATATATAATATAGGTGCCGAAGGTTATGGCTATGAAATAATTAAAAAAATAGAAGAAATCACCGACTTAAAATTTAGGTTTATAAAAGTTGAGGGTGATACATTCGAGGCGTTAAAAAATGAAGAAGTTGATTTAATAGGATTAAACTTTAAAACACCAGAAAGGGAAGAAGAATTTTTATATTCATCTACTCCGTTTGGTGCTGAGTATATAAGTTTGTCGGCAATTGGAAATAAAGAAATATATTATAACGACCCACAAAGCATAAATGGAAAAACTGTTGCAACGTATAATGGTAACCCAGCTCATGAAATATTAGACAAATATTTAGTAGAAAATGATATTTCAGTTGAATTTAAAGTTGGAGAAAGCTATAATTATTTAGAACAAAATGCAGATTTTTATCTAGTTGGCTCTGGAAAAATTAGCGAGGAAAAATATTATACAGTATTAAATTTAGCTAAATTTGATAATTATTTAGTCGCTAATAAAGGTGACGACATTTTAATGGACGCTCTAAACAGTGCAATTAATCAAATTATAGCAGATGAAGGTGCTTTTTTTCTTGAGTTAGAAGAAAAGTACAATGCAGATGTTTTGCCTTTAATTCATAGGGACTTAACTTATGATGAAGTGGAAAAATTAAAAGAAAAAACATTTAAGGTTGGATACATTGAAAACCACAGACCATTTACGTATCAAGATAATGACGGCAACGCTAATGGTGCTTTAGTAGAATTTATGTCTTATTTATCGCAAGAGTATGGCTTTAATGTTGAATATCTTCCATACTGTTTAAGCGATCCAGTAAGCGCACGTAATGATTTTGATATAATTATATCTGCATTAGGCAGTACAAATAATGAAAAAAATTACTATCAAATGTCGGAATCGTATTATAGTATGCCATTAGTTGCAATGGTGCCTAAAAGTGTTTCAGATGAAAACAATACAGTCGAAGATATAATTGCATCAGCTCCAAGAGTAGGTATTACTTCATATTTATATATAAATTACGACTTTTTAGGGTCTGAATTTGAAAGTAACGAATTTCATTTTTTTAATACGTATGAAGAATTACTATACGCATACGAAAATGGCGAAGTAGATATGGCTATTTATACACAAAGTGGCACAACTTATGCTAATGCATTTATACAAGATAGTACAGATTATATTTTTGCAATTGGTAACGATTTAAATTTTTATTTTAGTGTTGCTAACGATTTAGCAGAAGAATTTATACCAATTTTTAATGTTATGTTTGATAATGTAACTGAAACAGAGTATTCTGATATAATTTTAACTCACACATCTGAATATTTTCCTGAACAAAATTTTAACGATTTTTTAGAGCAAAATTGGTACTTCTTAGTTATAGCATTTCTAATCGCTGTAGGTATAATATTAACGGTATTCCAAGTTCAACAAAACCAAAAGAAAAAAATGCTTACACAGGCTTATAATACAGATGATTTGACTAAAATAATGTCAATAGCTCACTTTTATGAAAAAGCACCAAAAGCGCTTGAAAATTCAAAACCAGACGAATATGAGCTAATTAGCTTTGACGTTGATATGTTTAGAACTATAAACAGTTACTATAGTATGGAACGAGGCACAAGTGTAATTTTATCAATAGCCCAAGCGTTAAAAAATGCTTTTGCTGATACCGATGTAATTTACACTAGAAGAACTGCTGACCAATTTTTAATTCTAAGAAAAGTTGATGAGGGCGGTACAATTCAATCTATATATGAAAAACATATTTACCCAAAACTTTTAGAAACAATAGGTAATAACTACAATTTGAGTATGTCTTTTGGTAGCGTTACAATAAGTGAAAAAGACGATAAACTCTCAGACGACGTTGCACACGCCGACTACGCACGTGCAAAAGGTAAAGGAAAACACGAAACTACTTTTATAGTGTTTGATGAAAATATGCGTAAAAGTTATGAATCAAAGATAAGCATTACCTTTAGAATGGAAAACGCTGTAAAAAACAGAGAGTTTAAACTAGTATATCAACCTAAAGTTGATTTTAAAAGTTTAGAAATATGTGGGGCAGAAGCTTTAGTAAGATGGTTCCCAAGTGATGGTGGCGTTATTTTTCCAAACGACTTTATAGAGGTGTTTGAGCAAAACGGATTTATCTCCACACTAGATATTTATGTGTTTGAAGAAGTAGCAAGGTTTATCAAAGAAAATCGCTCAAAAATAAATATACCTGTTATATCAGTAAATTTCTCAGCAATTACAGTCCTTGAAGACAATATAACGTCTAAGTTGATAGCTATTTTGGCTGGCTACGATATTAAGGCTGAAAATATAGAAATTGAAGTTACAGAAAGTGCAATAATTCAAGAAGAAGGAAAATTCCTTTCAAAAGTAAAATTGCTTAAAAAAATGGGCTTCACAGTTTCTATTGATGACTTTGGAGCAGGTGTATCATCTCTTAATAGATTAAGTGCTATTGATGCTGACATTTTAAAACTTGATAAAGGTTTCTTTAATATAAGAAACGAGGGTGGAAGAAGTACAATAGTAGTTGAAGAGGTAATTAATCTTGCAAAACACCTTGATATGAAAATTGTTGCTGAAGGTGTAGAAACTTACGAACAAGCAATATGGCTTAGAAGTCTTGAGTGTGAGATGGCACAAGGTTACTATTTCGCAAAACCAGTTGATGAAGAAACATTTAAGCAACTTTTAACAGATGGAAAAATTTATAATCTATAATTTTAAAATGGTCAGGCGAAAACCTGATCATTTTTTTATAAGGGGTAGAAAAATTGAAAGTAGAATACAGAATTAATTCGTTTGAAATACTTATTGATTTCTTAGACTATATGTGGAACGTTAAAGGAAAGTCAGAAAAAACAATAAACGAATATTACCTTGATTTAAGAACTTTATTCAGATTTCTTAAAGTTGAATACGGGCTTGTTGAAAAAGGTATAGAACTTGAAAAAATAAATATAAATGATATAGATACTTCTTTTTTAAAGCGAATTACATTTAGGGATTTAGCAAGTTTTTTAAGTTATGTAGCTAATGAAAGAAATAATAATAAATCGACAAGAGCTAGAAAAATTTCTACAATAAAAAGTTTTTTCAAATTTGTAACACAGAAAAAACTTATACTTGATAAAAATCCAGCAATAGAATTAGAAATACCTAAAAGAGCTAAAACCTTGCCAAAGTATTTAAGTATTGAGCAAAGTATAGAACTTTTAAACGCTGTAGATGGAAAATTCGCCAAACGAGATTATTGCATCTTAACATTACTGTTAAATTGCGGTATGAGGCTTTCTGAACTTGTAGGCATAAATTATGGCGACTATAACTTAGAACAAAAAACATTAAAACTACATGGTAAAGGCGACAAAACACGTGAAATTTATATAAACGATGCTTGTGTAGAGGCTATCATATCTTATTATAAAGTTCGACCAGTTATCGAAAATGTAGACACAAAAAAAGCACTATTTATTAGTCGCCAAAACAATAGGTTAAGCCCTAAATCTGTTCAGCTTCTTGTATATAAATATCTTGAAAAAATAGGACTTGAGGGACAAGGATATTCAGTTCATAAACTAAGGCATACAGCCGCTACTTTGATGTTTAGACAAGGTGATGTTGATATTCGAGTTATAAAAGATGTATTAGGGCATGAAAATTTGTCAACAACACAAATATACACACACGTTTCAGACGAACAAATGAAAAGAGCAACCGAAACTAACCCACTAAATAAAATTAGGAAAAAACAATAATTTGCGATGATGAAGTTATTGTTTTTTTAATGTATAAATTTTACTTGTAAAGTATCAATATTAACCACATAAACAAAATAATAAGACAAACAAGCTAAATCATGATAATATATAGTCACACAAGAGGGGAGGAAAAGCAATGAAGATAGTACTTGAAGATTCAGACAATAAGGAAATTGAAATTACAATAAAAGGCGACATAACAAGCGAAAAAGTTGGGCATATTATTTCGCTATTAAAAAGTAGCAATATTTCATCTAAAATTATTGTGTTCGATGAAGAAAGAGAAATGCTTTTAAACATTTCAAATATATACTACTTTGAAATAATCGATAGGCGGACTTTTGCAATAACAAATAACGGTCGGTATATTTGTAAATATACGCTTATGGAATTGTTTTCACTATTTAAAAGTCAAGGGATTGTGCAAATAGGGAAAAGTGTGTTAGTAAATATAAATCACATAAAATCGCTAGAAGCAGAGTTTAGCGGAAATTATGTAGTAAATTTAAGCAATAATGAAAAAGTAATTGCATCAAGATTTTTTATGAAAGATTTTAGAAAGGCAATAATGGAGGGCTAACAATGAAAGTTTTAAAACAAATGGGAATAGGTCTTGCAATAGGTTTTGTTTTAACAATATTTTTTATGACAATTCATACAGGATTTAACGAATTTACAATACCTATGATAGCATGGGCAATAGCATCAATGCTTTTTGGTGTATCAGCTTTAGTATATCAAATCAAAAAACTAAAATTAATTCAGGCGTTTATAATACATTTTTTATGTTGTTTAGTAATAGTAGGTGTAAACATATTTTTATTCTATAATGAATATTTAGTGCCAGTTTTAATAAGTTTTGCAATAACATATATTGTAATTTATGTTATCATGTACTTAATAGAAAAAAGAGAAATTAAAAAAATGAATGAAAAATTAAATAAGTAATATAAAAAATAGTGTTACAAAAAAACAGTAACACTATTTTTATTTGACATTTAAAATGTTATATTGTAAAATGAATTTAAAGAAAGGGTGTTGATATAATGGCTTCAACTGTTGATTTTATAGAGTTTGTTTGCGAACAAGTAAGAGGTAATTATGATGTTCGCTTTAAAAAGATGTTTGGCGAATATATGATTTATGTAAATGAAAAACCAATATTACTTGTATGTAATAACACAGTATACATAAAAATATTAGATGAAATAAAAGATTTAAAAGACGATTTTGAAACAGCTATACCATATAATGGTGCAAAAGAACGCTTTATTTTAGATATTGAAGACAGCGAACTTGTACAAAAAGCTATAGATATATTAGTAGAAAAAACACCATTACCAAAACCTAAAAAGAAAAAGAAAGCTGACATATAAAAATTGAAATTGCTATGTTAAAAGATTATATAGAAAAATTTGTATTTTTGATGATATATTAAAATGATAAATATTCTACATAAATTTTTTAAAAATTAGTATTTAGACAATGTTTAATTAGATTTTAAAGAGTTATCGAGTTATATTAAACCAGATAACTCTTTAAAAGTATTTACATAAATATCGCTATAACTTTTTAATTCGTCTTGTATTTCTCTATAATAGAAGTCGTATAAACCAACAACTTTAAAACCTAAACTTTTAGCGGTTTTAGCAGCATATGGTGCATCTTCAAACACACATATATTTTCATGTGGGAAGTCAAAAGTGCTATACGCTAAATTAAAAATTTCAGGATAGTTCTTGCTTTTGCCAACTTCCTCACAACTAAATACATTATCAAAATAGCTTAAAATGTTGCAACGCTCTAAAGCTTTAATAGCAAGAAGTTTTGGGGTGGCTGTAGCAACACACATTTTTACGTTGCGGTTTTTCATTTCTTCTAAAAAAGGAAGTACACCAGACTTTAACTCAACTTTATTTACATAAAATTCTTTCATCATATTAGAAATTGACTTGTAAATCTCTTCTGGGGTGAAACTTAAATTATACTCAGAAATTAAGAAAGAGCCAGCATCTTTCATGCTCATTGTGCGTAATTCTTCATTTAAATTTGGCTTTGGAGTAACACCAATTGACAATAAATAATCACTGCCTGCGTTATCCCAGCTTTCCATTGACTCAACAAGTGTGCCGTCCATATCGAAAATAATTGCTTTTATATCCATAATTCACCTATACTTTTTTTAAATATATTATGTGTGCATTTTAAAAGTGTGCATAACATTGATATAATTATATCGCAAAAATATATATGTTTCAAGATAGATTTGTAAAAATATTTACATAATTAAACTTAAAGTCATCATCTCTTTTATTTTATCGTATATTAAGTCTTTTTGAGAAAAATCAAGCGGATTTTCACCTTTTCCAATTTCTATAGTGAATGCAGGTCGCTCAAAATAATTTATAAACCAATCTTTAAAACCGCCACCACTTGAAAGTCCACTTGGAGTTGCAAGTTTATAACCACTGCATTTAGCCATAACATTTGCCATTTGCAAGCTTTTTTCAGGCGTTTTCTCTCCAAAATTCCAGTAAATCTCCTCGCCTTGACTATGAAAAGCAAGTGCATGGCGAATATAATTATTTTTGCAAAAGTTTACAATATTTCTTGTTTCAACTTCGCTTTCTGGAAAAGGGCCACCGTACCTAGTAGGAGCAGGAGAAGTAATATTATTTGCAATTTCAAGTGCGTGAAGTTCTTCCCAGTTTGCATCAAAATTATGGTTTATATCTACGCCAACAGCATTTGCTTGCCATTTTTGAGAGTTGTTATTTAGCATAATTTTTCGTATATGGTTTTCATATCTTCCACCGCCTACAGGACCATTTGAAAAAATTTCTACGCCGTCAGGGTTTACACATGGGATAACGACTAAACCACGCTTATTTAAAAATCGTTCTAAATGAATATCGCAAAGTGCTTGACTATTTTGTATACTATTGCAAACGTCGTGTAAAAATTTGTAAAGCACATAAGACGTTATAGACTCCATACCATGAAATGCACCGCAAAACAAAACTTGGTTTGAGGGATTACCTACACTAAATGCTTTTATACTTCTTTGGCAATTGCTTTTACCAATAATTTCAGTTCTTAAAAATTTATACTTCCTTAAAAACTTACTGGCATTATACTGCTGTTTTTCACTAAAATAATTTTTTTCAACTATCATCTTTCCACCTCATGAATTTATACATTTTTAAAATAATATTAAATTATATGTGGATTTTTTTGCGAAAATGATATATTATATATATGTGAGAAAATTTTTTTGAAAGAGTTGTGTAAAAAATGGAATTAAAAGAAAAATGTATAAAAAGTAGCTTGATTTTTGACGGTAATGTAGTTAAACTTCACTTGGATAACGTTATTTTGAGTAATGGCAAAGAAGCCACAAGGGAAGTGATAAAGCATAGTGGAGGTGTAGCGATAGCAGCACTTACAGATAATGACGAACTTTTATTTGTTGAACAATTTAGATATCCATTTAATAAAGTTATTTTAGAATTGCCAGCAGGAAAACTTGAAAAAAGTGGAACTCCATTAGAAAATGGAATTAGAGAGTTAGAAGAAGAAACAGGGGCAACAGGTGAAAATTATGTTTCTTTAGGCGTGCTTTATCCAACAGTTGGATTTTGTAACGAAATAATTTATTTATACTTTTGTAGAGTTACAGGTTATGGTGTGCAAAATTTAGATGAAGACGAATTTTTAAACGTTAAAAAAATCAAAATAGAAAAAGCAGTTGAAATGGTTATGAATAATGAAATAGTAGATGCAAAAACACAAATTGCGATTTTGAAAACACATTTATTATTAAAAAATAAAGAAATATAAGGAGATGCGTTTTAAATGGTTATTAACCCATTAATACCTATAATTGGCTTATTTTTGATGATATACTGTATAATAAATAAGCCAGACAAACCAATACTTACAGGTACATCAATATTTATGCTAACTTGCTCTATTATATTTACATATTTAATAAATATGGCTATAAATCAAACAATTACACAAGATTCGCAATTTATCAATTTCTTAGTAACTATGCTTATTTTGCCAAATCCAGATGTACAAACTACGCTTGAAATAGCATTTGATGTTTATGTTGTGTTTGATATTTTATGGATATTAGCTTGCATAGCGTCTATGGTAGTTGAGATTAAGCACATATTTACAATATCAAAAACTAGTAAGGAAAAGCGTTATGGAGAAAAAAGTGTATGAACGTTTATAATGACTTATGTGTATCTAAAGAAAATACAGCAGTAGCACTTGGTTTTTTCGATGGTATACATATTGGGCATAAAAGGGTAATAGATGCTTGTGTAAAGGAAACAAACCTTGTTCCAACAGTATTTACCTTT
>CAYJFG010000028.1:20225-22324 GCA_964369305.1 uncultured Eubacteriales bacterium | reverse complement strand
CATTAAAAAAGTCGCTGTTTAACTGCACTTTTGGAGTTTTACAATCGGCTATATAAAACAAATTTAAGGAGGAACTTTTATGGGTTTAATTAAAGCGGCAATCGGTTCAATTGGTGGCGGTCTTGCTGACCAATGGCTAGAGGCTATAAGACCTGCTGACATGGATAGACAAGTTTGTATGACAAGCGGTATAAAAGTACGGGAAGACAAGCGAAGCAGTAATACAAAATCGACTGCTGACGTTATTTCTAATGGTACAAGAATACAAGTTTATGATAATCAATTTATGATGTTAATTGACGGTGGTAAAGTAGTTGACTACACTGCTGAACCTGGTTATTACACTGTTTCTAACTCCTCTGCCCCATCACTATTCAATGGACAATTTATGGATTCTTTAAAAGATGTTTGGGAGCGTTTCAAATTTGGTGGTACTCCATCATATTCACAAAAGGCTATTTATATCAACTTGCAAGAAATTCCTGAGTTGATGTTCGGTACAAAAAATCCTATCAGCTACTATGATAGCGACCTTGACGCCGACCTTTACATAAGAGCCCATGGTAGATATTCTGTTAAAGTTACAAATCCTATATTATTTTATCAACAAGTGCTTTCAAAAGATGCATATAGCGTTAATTTTTCAAGCATTTACAGACAATATAATGACGAGTTTTTAAGTGCTTTACAATCAACTGTAAACCAAATGTCTGCTGATGGTATTAGCATTAGACGTGTTGCATCTAAGTCAAATGAACTTAGAAAGTATATGGCTGATGCACTAGACGAAGAGTGGAACGTTGGCCGTGGTTTTGAGGTTTGCTCTGTTGGTATGGAAGTTTCATACGACGACGAAACAAGAGAATTATTCAAAATGCGTTCTCAAGGTTCTATGCTTAAAGATGCTACTATCCGTGAGGGTTATGTACAAGGCTCAATTGCTCGTGGTCTTGAGGCTGCTGGTTCAAATGAAGCTGGTGCTGGTGTAGCATTTATGGGTATGGGTATGGGTATGCAAGGTGCTGGTGGATTTATGAATGCAGCATCTAATACAAATGCTATGCAAATGCAACAACAGCAACAACAGGCTCAGCAACAACAAGCTCAACAACAAGCTCAAAACGGTTGGCAATGTAGTTGCGGTAATACAAATACAGGTAAATTCTGTAACAATTGTGGAACTCCTAAACCTGAGCCAAAACCTGCTAATAGTTGGACTTGTAGCTGTGGTAATAATAATACAGGTAAATTCTGCAACAATTGCGGAACTCCTAAACCTAGCGATAACGGCAGTTGGACTTGTTCTTGTGGCAATAACAACACAGGTAAATTCTGCAACAACTGCGGAAGCCCTAAACCAACTGCTACACCTAATTATAAATGTGATAAATGCGGTTGGGTTCCTGAGGACCCATCTACTGCACCTAAATTCTGCCCAGAGTGTGGCGACATTTTCAATGAAAGTGACACTAAATAATAAAGGAGGTTTCTTTTATGAGTGAAACTATGCTAAAATATCAATGTCCCTCTTGCGGTGGTCCTCTTGAGTTTAACCCTGACACCCAACTGCTCACTTGTGCATATTGTGCTAGTCAATTCACACAAGATGTTGTAGAGGAGGCTAACAAAAAGAAGTCTGACAATAACAAAGTTGAACAAAATAATGCAAATACAGAGGCTGATGAAAAAAGCGAAAGTAAAATTGATTGGAGAACTGAAAGTTTTGAAAAAAATCATACGGTCGCCGAGGAGCAACCTTCTTATATTTGCGATTCTTGCGGAGCTGAAATTATTTCAGACGGAAACACAGCAGCTACAGAATGTGTATTTTGTGGAAATCCTGTTGTAATTCAATCAAAAGTAAAAGATAATTTACAACCAGATTTTGTTATACCTTTTAAAATCAATAAAGCTGATGCTGAATTAAAATTAAAAGAGTTTTATGGTAATAAAATTCTTTTACCTAAACAATTTAAAGACGCTAACCGTATTTCTAAAATAACTGGTATGTACGTACCTTTTTGGTTATTTTCTTGTAACGGTAAAGGTCATGCTAAATTTAAAGCTACAAAATCTAGATCATGGACAAGTGGTAATTA
>CAYJFG010000028.1:5805-20215 GCA_964369305.1 uncultured Eubacteriales bacterium | reverse complement strand
AAATTCCTGTAGATGCATCTTCAAAGATGGTTGATGAATATATGGACGGTTTAGAGCCTTATAATTACGATGAATTAACAGATTTTAAAACATTATATATGGCAGGTTACTTTGCTGATAAGTTCGACCAATCTGTAGAAGAATGTTCAAAACGTGCTACTTTACGTGTAGAAAATTCTGTTGTACAAACACTTAGACAAACAGTAACTGGGTATAGTTCTGTAACTCTTACTTCACGTAACATCGAAATGAACGGAGAAGACATACATTACGCTTTACTTCCTGTTTGGATGCTAAACACAAAATATGGTGGTAAAATGTATCAGTTTGCAATTAATGGTCAAACTGGGCTTGTTTCTGGTGAATTACCTATTGATAAAAAGAAACTTTGGCTTATTAGATTGTTAATTTTTGCGTTAGGCACTGTAAGTCTTACACTTTTAATCTATTTATTTTCGATATCATAAGAAAGGACAATAATATTATGAAAAAATTTATATCAATAATTGCAATTGTTCTTATTATAGTAGTGTCGGTAATTCCTGCCTTTGCAACTAGTGAAAGCGATTTATTATCGGACGGAGCAGACTTATTTTCAGATACTGAAGAAAGCAGTCTTCTAAACCACATTTTTTACATACGTGATACTTACAATTTTGATGTTACTGTTGTAACTGTAGATTCTTTAGACATTCCAATTATAAATTTTGCAGACGATTATACACCTATAGTTGAAAGTAATGATGGTGTTGTATTTGTTATTAATATGGATAGTGCAAATGGCGGTAGTAATAGAGGTTATTTTTCATCTACTAGAAACGACGCTATTGAGATTTTCTCACCAGATGCACTTGCAAAAATTGATAACGACATACCATCGTACTTAACTAGAGGCGATTATTACGACGGTGTTGAGGAATATTTAAATTTAACAGAAAAATTTATAGAAAGTTATTCAGATGGCACACCTTATGAGGCTACTCTTTTTGACTCTAACGAATTTTGGTTTTCTCTTTTCGTCGCTGTTATTATTAGTATTATACTTGCTTTTGTAATAACTGCTGGAATGAAAAAAGCTATGAATACAGCTATTAAAAAGACAGTTGCACATGAATATAAGGTTGATGGTTCGTTAAATATGACTGTAGAAGAGGATACATATCTTTACGAAAATACAACAAAAACTAAAATCGAAACTTCCTCAGGCTCTGGTGGCGGTGGTGGAGGTACTAGAACTAACTCCTCTGGCGGAACACGTGGCGGTGGCGGTGGTAGATTTTAAATATTGTATTTACGCATAATAATTTAACAACATTTTAAACATAACTTACAATAATAAAAGCACACACACTATAATTAAACGTTTATGATTAGTTTTAAACTTTTCATAAACGTTTTTTATAAATGCTTTAAATATGCAATATTAACAAAACTAGATACTAAAATAATTACAGATTGACTTTTTCGATAAATTTTGATAAAATTAAGTTGAAATCAAAAGAATATTTTACAGCAATCAGGAGTCCCCTTTATGAAAAAATTTACAAATTGGCTTAACAACGCCACTTTAAAAAAGAAGTTTGTGCCTTTACAATTATTTATAATAATAAACGTTATAATTATAAGTTTATTTTCATTTTTTGCAATTTGGATAGTAAACGCATCTTCACAAAATATCATAGATGAAAACGTAAGAAATAAAGAAGACCTTAGCGACATTGTTAGGAATATGTACGTTTGCAGGGTGCTTGGTAGAGATATTTTATTTGCCGTTGATGAAGACGTTAAAAACGAATATTACGAAGACTATATTGCTGCTTTTAATGATCTTGACCAAAAAATGGAGGACTTTCAAAAGCATTTAAGCGGTAGTCAGCTACAAGAGTTTACTCGTATTATTACAGAAAAAGACATTTATAAGGAAAGCATGATTTTATCTGCTGACATTTGGATTAGTGGCGGTGATTATGACGAAGCTTTATTCGCTTTACAAGTTGTAACTCCTATTGCTAACGAATTTTTTGGCAGTATAGATGAGTTTTTAGAAGAAGAAGAAGAAAGGCTCATGAATATAGCTCTTGACAGTAACGACGACTTAGTTATGGTTATTTTAATTTCAGGTGCTATAATTTCAGTAGCTATTATTATAGGTGTTATTGTCTTCATGAAATTATATACAAGACAGATGAGTTTAAGCTTAGTAACTCTTGAGAAGTCAATGTCAAAAATAGCCGAAACTGGCAACATGAAAATTGAAATACCTAATCACCTTTATACAAAAGATGAAATCGGTAGAATTGCTACTGTTACAAATAATATGAAAACCATGTTACTTGAATACTCATTTAACGATACTTTAACAGGTGGTTTGAACGCAAAAGCTTACCACGAAGAATTAAACGAAATATTTAAGGCTAATAGCGACAAAAAAGAATTTTGGTGTATCATTTCTGATATGAATAACTTGAAAGTTATAAACGACTTTTTAGGCCATATGGAGGGTGACAACGCTCTTAGAAACTCTTACTATTCACTAAATAAAAGTTTTAACAACCACGGCAAAACTTTCCGCTCAGGCGGTGATGAGTTTGTATCTATTCTTACAAACTGCAATAAAGATGAAGTTGATAAAATGGTTGCTAATGTTTCAACGCTAATTGAAAAAGCAAATACGCACGATAAATATAGATATACACTAGCTATTGGTTATGATTTATTCAAAGGAAATACAATTGAAGAATATAACGAGTTTTTCAAAACTGTAGACAAAAAGATGTATGACAATAAAATAGCAAGTAAACAAAGTAGAATAAACGCAAGAGTTATTCCACCAACTTAATAATTTTACATCGTTTGCAATATTTTTACTATAATATGACAGTGCCATATAGTGATTAACTGCCCAATGTCATGAACTTAAGGATTATATGCAAAAGTGCGATTAGGGCAAGAACTTTGCTCCAATGTCACCAACTTAAGAAAATAAATAAAGAATACTGCCAGTGCGACAGTGCCTTAAGTTTTTAATAAAATGAGGTTTTTTATGAGAAGAAACGATAGAGAAGTTAAAGATATATTAAAAATACATGAAATTATGGATAGTTGCTATTGTTGTAGGTTAGGGTTTTACAATAATGGTCAAATATATATTTTGCCACTTAATTTTGGATACATATATAATGAAAATACAACAACACTTTATTTTCACGGTGCAAAAGAGGGTAAAAAGATAACTCTAATAAATGAAGAAGATACTGTAGGTTTTGAAATGGACACCGCTTATAAGTTAAGTAAACATGAGTTAGCTTGCCGTCATAGTGCTAAATTCAAAAGTATAATTGGCAACGGTAATATTTCATTTGTTAATGACAAAACTGAAAAAACACTAGCTTTAAAACGAATTATGTACCACAACACTAAAAAAACTGATTGGGATTTTAGCCCTTTAATGCTTGATAATGTAACTGTTTTTAAAGTTGTAGTTACAAATATTAGTTGCAAAGTTCATGAATAAAAAATAGTGCTTACAAAGCTTATCGTTTTGTAGGCACTATTTTTTTAGATTAAAACAACTAATTTAAAATCTATCATAGATGCAACCGTATATCATCTATAACGGTTGCATCTTTAAATTTCAAGAAATTGTAATACAAATTTTCACTATCTTTCAACTAAAATGCAATTATTTAATTTGGTTAAATTTACAATTAAAACCATCAATTAGTATGATAAATAAAGATTTTTTCTTTTACACATATTATCACAACGTTAAAATTTAAAGTACTAATTTTAAACGATTTTCCTTTTCATAACTATGTGTAACTTCTTTGCTCATTTTACGTATTATCATAACTGATAGTTCGTCTTTATCATCATCGATAGGATTAAAACTTTCTCCACCATAAATTAAATGAAGCTCTAAGTTTCCGCTTTCTTGATCGCTTTCAACTAATAATCTAATATTAAAGGTGTGTGGTAGTATAAGATTAAATACTAATTCCTCCACTAGCAAATGCATAGAATTTATTTGTTTTTGTGGAATTAATTGTCTTCTACCGAACTCCTCTATTTCGCTATTCATTGCGTAAAAATCAAAATCTTTTGAATTAATTGTAAAGTTCCATGTTTTCAATTTTTTAACAAACGCACGTGTTTTTTCTTTTTTAGGATTGTCGAAAATCTCCTCAGGCTCACCAGCTTCATATATTATACCTTCGTCCATATAGAAAATTTGGCTTGAAACATCTCTTGCAAATTTCATCTCATGAGTAACAATCATCATTGTTAAACCTTGACTAGCAAGCGAACGAATAACGGCTAAAACTTCGCCTATCATAGTAGGGTCTAGTGCTGAGGTTGGCTCATCAAATAAAACTATATCAGGTTTCATTGCTAAAGTTCGAGCTATTGCAACACGTTGTTTTTGTCCTCCTGATAGCTCATCTGGATATGATAGTGCTTTATCTGCAAGACCTACCATTCTTAAAAGTTCCATGCCCTCATAATACGCTTGTTGTTTAGAAATTTTTAGTAAGTTTATAGGACCGAGCATTATGTTTTCAATTACCATTAAATGTGAAAACAGATTAAACGATTGGAAAACCATACCCATTTTTTGACGCACTTTGAAAATATCACATTCTTTTGACGTAATGTCTACCCCATTTACAGTAATTTGACCACTTGTTGGAGTTTCTAAACGGTTAATACAACGCAGTAAAGTTGATTTTCCTGTACCTGATGGACCTATAATAGAGATTACCTCGCCTTTTTTTACATCTGTATTAACATCTTTTAGTGGTACAACTATAGGATATTCTTTACGTAAATTACGCACTGAAATTATAGTTTCGCCTTTATTTTTAGTAACAGTTGTCGCATTAGTTTTAGTGTCTTTACTGTTTGTATCAACACCTTTAATTATACGTTTGCGGTTTTTAGGATCTATTTTCTTTAATGCAATATCAATAACTAAAGTAAGTACATACGCTAATATAAAATAGATAATTGCAGTGGCAATAAGTGGGAAAAACGCCTCGTATGTACGGCTACGGATAATATCGCTCATCTTTGTTAAATCTTGAATTGCTATGTAACCCACTATTGATGTATTTTTTAACAATGATATAAATTCGCCTTTATAAACTGGTAGGAAATGTTTTGCTGCTTGTGGGAACGTAATTTTTAAAAATGTTTTACTCTTATTAAAACCAATAGCGTGCGATGCTTCAATTTGTCCTTTGTCGACAGCCTCAATACCTGTTCTCATCATTTCAGAAACATATGCTGCAAAGTTTATACCAAAACCAATTATTGCAACAAGCACACCGCTAATATCTGAAGAACCAAAGATAATATAGTAAAGTATCATAAGGATTACAACAATTGGAGTTCCTTGTAAAATACGAATATACACGCTTGCAATAATTGAAAGCACTTTACTTTTAGACATTTTCATCATGCAAATTCCAAAACCTAAAATCGAACCGAAAATTGCAGCGAAAATTGTAATTATAATAGTAGTTAATATACCATCTAAAATTAGTTGATAGCGATTTTCAACAATAAATGTACTGTTAAAACTGTCAACTATTCCAGCAAAAAAGCTTTCTTCCTCTGCTATAGCCTCACTATCAACAGCTCTTACTACAGCAAGAATACCGCCTTTGTAATACTCAACAAAGTCTACTTTTTGCATACGTTCTTCAGTAATAGACATACAACCGCTTACCATATCTGCCTTACCGCTTTCAATAGCAGGAATTAAAGACGAAAAATTAACAGATTCAATTTCAATTTGCATACCTAAAGCATATGCTATTCTCATAGCTAAGTCAACGTCATAACCTAGTGGCTCTCCACCATCTCCAACGTACGACATTGGAACCGTTACATTATCAACAGAGTATTTTATTGTATTTTCTGGTGTGTCTTCAAACTGTGTAAAGTCAAGGTCTGGAAGTTGCTTTTTGCTTTCGTCAGCACTAAACCAAATGCTTTCAAGTTCGTCCATAGTTCCATCAGCTTTAAAAGTTTCTACAACTTGTGCAACTTTCTCAGTTAGCGGACTATCTTTTGTAAAAGCAATTCCATATTTATCTTCAAGTGCTGTTTGTGGAACAAGTGCTATACCCTCTTGTTGTTCTACCATTAACCTTGCAACTGGGTCATCAAGCGTAATAGCATCAATTTTGTTTGAGGTCAGTGCAGCTACCATATCTGTAAGTGTATTAAACTCAAACCTCTCATAATCTTCAAGCAAGTTGTTATCATCAATTATTTTGAAAAAAGATGTACCTGTAGATTGAGCTAAACGTTTTCCCTCTAATTGCTCAAATGTACTAAATTCAGGTACAGCTTCCACAACTTGTACAGATGGTACAAGTGCCACTACCCCACCTGTATAATGTGATGAGAAAAAGTTAATACTCTCTTTTCTTTCATCAGTTACAGTAATGCAACCACCGAATATATCTATTTTTCCACTGTTTAAATTCTCAATAGCTGACGCCATTGTAATTTCTACAAATTCAAATCCATAACCATATTCTTTGCAAAATTCATATACCATATCCATATGATAGCCTACGTACTCGCCATCTTTAACGTAACAAAATGGCTCAACTTCTGGTGGTTCACCATATTTAAGTACGCCATTTGTAGCAGGTAGTGCAGAAAAATCTTTAGCATTTTTTTCGCTTTCGTCAAGAGTAAACCATTTTTCATCTAGTGCTTTTGATTTTTCGCTACCAGGAGCATAATTTTCAACAATAAACTCTTCTAAATTAGCTGTTAATTTGAGATAAGCTTCATCATTATCATTTTTTCTGTACGAAAAAGCATACGATTCCTCGCTTATCGGCTCTGCAATATATGTCACCTTAGGTTCATTTAATACCGCCATTTTTGCAACTGGCACATCAATTAAGCTAGCGTCGGCTTTTTGGGTTGCTACAGCTAAAACCCTATCCGCTGATGAATTTGTATAAACTATCTCACTTGTAGGGAATAATTCTTGAGTTACCAAATCATAAGCTGACCCAGTTAAGACAGCAAATTTCTTTCCTACTAATTCATCTACGCTATTATATTTAGGTTCATATTTTACCGCCTGAGAATTTTCTTGCGATTTATCAACGCTATCTGCATGAACAACTACGCAAATTTCAGCATCAACATAAACGTCTGATAGCTCCATGCTTTCGGCTCTTTCTTCAGTACCGTTAAGATTAGATATTAATAAATCTACCACACCAGTTTCTACTGATGCAATTAGTCCACCATAATTATTTAATTTAAATTCTATCTCATACCCGAGATACAGCCCCATACGATACGCAAATTCAATATCAAAACCTATAAGCTCTCCATCTTCTCCAATATAGCTAATAGGTTGGCTCATTCCCTCAGTGCCTATTTTAATTTTGCCTTTTGGATTTTCTGGTTTTTCAATTTCAGGCATTACAGGATTTGCATTGTTGTACCAACGCTCATACATATCGTCGTATATACCCTCTGCAATATAATATTCTATAAACTCATTAACTTCTGCCATAAGTTCAGTTCTGCCCTTTGGTGCTCCAATAACAGTATCTACATCGGCAAAGTTTGAGTTTGGTAAAATACTTAAATTTTTATTTTGTTCAACTACAAATTCAAGTATATGACTATCAAAAACAAATGCATCTATCTTACCTGTTTCAACGCCAATATAACCCTCTGAAAGTGAATTATAATATAAAAGCTCGGCATTATCAAAATATTCCTCACCAGCATACATAGATGCAGCTCCCTCTGGTAGTCCTATTTTATATTGCGGTTGGTTTAATTCGTCTACACTTTCAAAAACGGTGTTTTCTGCTTGTGTACAACTGCTAAATAATACAAAAAGTATAAATATAGGAATAATTATTGCAAACACTCTAATAAACAATTTTTGTTTTTTCATTAAACAGCTCATTCCTTTCTACTAAAATGCATTTCGACTGTGTTATAGATTTTTCTTAATCGTTAAAACATTCATACCGTCATAATATTTATATTCTAGGCTATCCATGCTTTTTTTCACCATCAAAATTCCAAGTCCGCCAATCTCACGTTCGTCAGAATCGAGGGTAATATCAGCATCTTTTTTATCTAAAGGATTAAACGGCTTTCCATTATCTAAAAACTTAATTACCACTTGGTTTAGGCTACCCTCTACACTGCATTTTATTGTCGCCTTGCCAATTTCAGGGGAATAAGCGTAATGAGCAATATTTACATAAATTTCTTCTACTGCTATTGATATTGCCATTATCACTTTTAATGAAACGTCGGACAATTCAAGCTCTCTTTCTATAAACTCTTGAACTTGTGGTAGATTATCTGTAGTTGCGTCAATAATTAATTCTTTCATTTTTAACCATCACTCCTTATAATATTTACTGTAAAAACTCAATTCCAAGCATTGTAATATCATCAAATTGCGGTGCATTGCCAACAAATTTATCTACATCTTTTTTTACAGTAGATAAAATATCTTCCATAGAATTGTCTTTATTTTTGTTTAGTGAATAAAGCATACGCTCAGTTCCGTATAGTTCGTTGTTAATATTTGTAGCCTCTGGCACGCCGTCAGTATATACAAAGAGTTTATCACCTTTATTTAGTTGCAACTCATATTCACGGTACTTTGCACCCTCCATACCTGCAAGCACAAAACCATGTTTATCCTTATAAAGTTCAAATTCGCCGTTTTCTCTTTTTATAACTGGGTATTCGTGACCAGCATTAGCTGCCATTAATTTTCTTGTAGAAATCTCATAAATACCTAGCCATACAGTAACAAACATTTCGGCGTCGTTGCCTTCGCAAAGTTGATTATTAACTTTTTCCAAAACCTCTTTAGGGCTTGAACCTGTTTGAGTACAGTTTTTTAGAAGTGTTTTAGATATTACCATAAATAACGCTGCTGGCACTCCTTTGCCTGACACATCAGCCATAACCATAGCTAAATGGTCGTTATCTACTAGGAAAAAGTCGTAAAAATCGCCACCTACCTCTTTTGCTGGTGTCATTGATGCAAAAATGTCAAACTCACTTCTTTCTGGAAAAGCTGGGAAAATTGACGGTAACATAGATGCTTGAATGTTAGTTGCAACGCTAAGCTCTGCACCTATACGCTCCTTTTCCTTTGTTATAACTGTGATGTCGCTTATATACTTATTAATATCAACCTCCATATTATGAACGCTTTTTGCAAGAGTTTCTATTTCATCTCCAGTTTTTATATTTGTTAGTTTTTTTGAAATTTTTCCGCTATCTTTTGCAAATTCGCTTGCTTCGTGCGAAATTAATCGTAAAGGTTTAACTACGCTTTTTTGCAACATAAAGTGGAAAAAGAACATAAATCCTAAAACTAATAAAACAGTAAGTATAATTGTATATATAAGGTATGAGTTAAGAGTATTTTGTATTTCAAGCATTGGTACATCTACAACGAGCAATGCTACAGGAGTATTGCTACTATCCTCAACTGCTACAATAGATGAAACATTATATCCAAAGCTTGTTTCTCTTAAAAAATAGTCGTCTACACGCTCACCTGTTTCGTAAATATCCATAAGTAATTGCGGATTATCATTACCCATAGGGTCAATTACACCTAGAGCATAAATATCCTTATTTTCAGCGTCATGAATACGCACATCATAGATATTTGTAAGTGTTAAATCGTCAATATTAGGTATACATATATATATCGCTGAAATACTGCTTTCTTTATATAATGTGTATAACCCTTTTGCCATTTCGTCGTATGCCTCGTCAGTTTCTCCACTTTCAAGGTAAGTCAAAATTTTGTCACCGTCTATATGTGTTTGTGCTATCTGTGCAATATCATATCCAAAGTCATTATATATTTTATATGTAGATTGTTGAAATCTATAATAACCGCTTATGCACACCGATGTACATATAATAATAGCAAGCAAAATACATAAACCTAAAATTTTTCGTCCTAAATCAAGTTTTTTATCCATAAAGCCCACCTCACAATTTTTTATAATAAATTGCTGCATCACAACGACAACGCCCATTACAGACTATACAACTGTAATCTTCATCATCATACCAAAGCATAGAACGATTGGCGATATATTCAAAAGAAAATTTTTTCAAATTTTTTTCAATAGGGATAGTGTTACCAATTATCCAAGCTGATGCAAACACTGCACTATAATTTTCTTTTTCTGCTTGTTGTATTAAATTTGAAAGTAGTTTTTGCATAATTCCATAATGCTCAAACTTAGCTTCAATTGCAGCACTTTTATATATTACGCATTTTAATCCATTAGAAATTTTTGTCACTTCGTCCTCACAAAGCCCCATTGCTTTAGCGATATTTTCTGTAGTATCGTGTAAAAATGATGCAAAACCTACAAACTCACCATTAATCGTGGCAACCTTAATAAAATCAGGATTTTTTAGCATTTTATTAAAATTTTTTGCTGTCATATATCCTTTTCCATAGCGTCTGTCGCATAAATCAGCAATTTTTTCATAATCGCAAGTTAATGCATTTTGAATAGTTATTTCCATCACTTTCGCCTCCGCTAAAATATAATAAGTAAATTATTTGCACCGAAAGTTGTTTTAAAATCTGTAAAACTTGCAGTTTCTAAAACTATTTTTAGTCCTAATAAGTCCTCCATAAGTTCCTCGTTGTCCTTATTTTCCTCGTAATATTCAAGAATATTAAATATTTTACCTGAATTTCTTATCCTAAACATCACTTCTTCCTCAAGCTTTTTTACACGAATATCTATAGAATGACTTTTGCCATCATTTAAAGACTTTTCAATGATAATTTGCAAAACTTCTTCTATAAGTAAACTTGTTTTCATAGTTCGTTTAGCGTCGATACCATTTTCCGAACAAAAGTCTGTTATTTTATTTGCTGCAAACATAATATCGTCTGTATGGTTTCTAACAGAAAAAGAAATATCTCCCTCTTTTTGATATTTACTATCAAGGAGCAACTTATCAAGCCCTTTAGACTTTTTACGAATTACTTTAGTAGCAATTAAAAAAGTAAGAGTAGTTAGCATTTCACACATACTAAAACTTATCCATATACCAAATTCGTTAAAGATTGTTAAAAGAGGAAAGATAGATAAGAGCATATATAGCACTAGTCTAAGCGATAAAATCATACTAGAAAGCCCTGTGCGTTTTATTGAGTTAAAATACCCTGTATATTGAATATTGATATAAGTAAATGCAAAGCCCATAAGCGATAATGGTATTGCAATTTGTACATCTTTAAGTACTGCTACATCTGTTATGCCAAATACTCCTGCAATAGCACGTGAAAAAACAGACAACAAAATTACAGCTATTAAAGTTGACACTATGCCTATTTTCATAGTAGTTTTAAAAATTTTATGTATCGATTTATAGTCATGTTCCGAATGAAACACGCTAACTAACGAAAGAATAGTAGTTGAAATTCCAAGCATTAAAGCCGATAAAAGCTCCCATACATTCCTAACTACTGTAAAAGTTGGTAGTAGTGATGTAAACCCAAACCCTAATATAATACTATTAATTAGTAGATTTCTAAGTGCTTCAAGTAAATTTGCAAGTCCACTAGGAACACCCATTTTAATAATATCCTTAATATTTTTAAAAGTTATTCCGCCTTTTTCAAGCTTAATTTCTCCATTAGATTTAAAAAGAATAAATAAACCTAATATAGTAGTTACTGCCATTGAAATTGATGTAGCAAGAGAAGCTCCTCCTATACTCATAGAAAAGAAAGGGCTTAAAAACAACCATGTTAAAGCTACATTTAATACTGAAAAGGTCAAAAATAGCCAAAAAGAGGTTTGCGGTCTACCGTCTGTTTTTAAAAAATAAAGCGGTATATAGGATATTATTGTAAATCCGCCACCCACTATATAAAATTTAAGATAATCAGTTACCGCCTCTATATATTGACTATTGCCATTTAACAAATTTGCCAAAGGGTCTAATAGTATTAAACCAAGTGTTGTTATAAATATAGCAATAACCGTTATTGAAAAAAAAGCACAAGAAAAAATTTGTCTATACTTTTTATAATCACGCTTGCCTATATAGCGACTAGCCACAATTGACCCACCAATACCTACCGTTGCACCAACTGTGTAATAAATTAGGTAGACAGGACTTATAAGCGACATTGCAGACAAGCCGTCTTCACCTAAAAAAATTCCAATAATAATTGTATCTGTTATTGCTCCTGCAAAAAGGGCAAACATAGCAAATACTGATGGAATTATATATTTTATTAAAATACTTTTTAAAAACCTCTCATTGTGAAAGAGGTTTTTTTCTTTATCTTGTGCCATTACTCAATTGTTAAAATATCAACAAATCCTGTAACTTCAAAAATCTCCATTATAATTTCATTAGCATTTTTAATAATCATTTCGCCTTGTTTGTTCATGATTTTTTGAGCTGATAAAATAACTCTCAATCCTGCTGAAGATATATATAATAAACCAGACATATCAAGCACAAGCGATGTAACACCGTCATAGCTTTGTTTTAATTCTTTTTCAAGTTCTGGTGCGGTTGTAGTGTCAAGTCTTCCTAAAAGTTCAATTACAAGGTTTGTTCCGTTTTTTATTCTATTAATAGTCATAAGTTTACTCCATTCCGCCGTTTTCATCGGCTTAAAAATTTTTTATTTAAATGTTTTTACAACTGATATTTTTACTTTTCCGCCTGAAACTCCAACTAAAACATCATCAGCAAGCTTAATTAAAATTGAGCGTTCTAATCCGTCCCAGTCGTCAGCTTTCTGACTTTGATCTTCTGCTTGCATATAAGTTGCAAGCGACCAAGTCTGATAACGTGTTTGCAAAGCCATATCATATCCAATAACTACATGATGTGGCATTGTAGTAACATCATTACCTGAATAAATTATAGAGTCAACAGCTTGCAAAATTTTACCTGTTACGCCTTTGTAGTAAGTATTTTTGCCATCTGTTGAAACGCTCATTAAGTCTTGTTTAGATTTTTCATTAATATAAGCTTGAGCAACCATAGTTAGCTTAAATTCTTTTTTATTTTGCTCGATATAAAACTTGCCATCTCTAACATCAAGGATTGAGTTAGTCATTCCGAAAAGTTCTTCAGATAATAGGCGAAGTTGCAAGCACTGTTTTTCGCTTAGTTTTTCCTTTGTGGATAAATCTTCTACAACGTCTGTGATAATTTTCACGCTGAGAGCATCATTACTTATAGGGTATTCGTTTGTTTTCATAATAGTTAATCATTCCTTTCTGCGAAATCACAAAATAAACGAAATTATGATGCAAAACCGCTTTTAAATATGTTATATAAATAGAAGTGAGTGTACACTGAAAAAATATTAATGAAGTATAAAGGATAATCAAACATATTTTTTATGTGCCACTATTCTTCTTAAAAAATTATAATTTTTTTAAAGACCTTATATCTTTATATTGATAGCTTAATTGTAATTATTTGTGCTATAGTTTTTAATATGCAAAACTTTAAAAAAACCAAAAAATACAACTATTTTTGATTTTTAAAAACGTGTAATAACACTTCTAAATCCGATTTTAAAAGTGACAAAACATAATATGAAAATTAAAATCTAATATAGATTTTAATTTTTTTTAGAAAGGGATAGTTGCAAGTTTTTAAAAAATGGCTTTAATAGCTAAACTTAACATCAATTAGCTTTGACTTAGCTGTTTTTTATTTAGTATATTAGTTTTTCACTCTAAACTATTACTATTTTAAATTTTTAATCATAAATTAAGATATCACAATTATTTTAAATTGGAAACGATTTGAAAATTTATTATTGTGCCATTCATTTTCTGTTAAAGATAGTTTATCACAATTCGCCAATTTTGTCAATAAAATTTTACCAATTTAATGTATAATACAGTAATAATTGTTACATACATAAAAACGAATAAAATAATTACCAAATGAAAATAAATAAAAATTCCTCATCATTTTTTACTAAAACACCTACTCACAAATTTTCTAGTTGATACAAAAAAATACATAACCACCTTAATTTAGCTTAAAGTGATTATGTATTTTATATTGTTATTTATTTTATAGCTTAACGTAACAATTTTTTATCCGTTAATTAATTTACTAAATCTAAAACCATTACATTGTACAAATTTAAAGCTTAACGATAAATTTTACTTTTCTGCTGGAAAAATCTCGATTATGCTCGCCATATATCTTTGTACTGTCAATATGTCAAACATATTTATAGTACCATCGCCTGATACATCAGCATTAATTTTCCCTTGTGCAGACAAATCTTTAATTGCAGCAGTATATCTAAATAACTCTATAATGTCAAACGAGTTTATTTTTCCATCTA
>CAYJFG010000028.1:0-5795 GCA_964369305.1 uncultured Eubacteriales bacterium | reverse complement strand
TTAACGTCACCGTATAAATTCGCTGAAGGTTCTTCAGCTAGATATATTGTAACATCTTTATCTGAATTTATTTGTGCTATTTGATTTTTGCCATCAGGTGTAGTAGAAAAGATTATATTTTCTTCTGTTCTAGGTAGAATATAAACTTGATTTTTAGCGATTGTTGTAAACATCTCAGCTTCAACTCCATAGAGAACCGTTTCAGTATGTTTTATTACAACCCTAATTTCATCGCTTGGCAATTTATCTTCCCAAACAGCGTAAAATACAACTGTTTTACCTCCTACAATTAATTCGCTCATATCATCAACTGAAATAATTCTTACCTTATACCCTGGAATTTCTCCAACACTTTCAGGTTCTATAAACCAGCCAGCAAACTCTTTTCCACTAGGAACATTAAACCCATTTTTAGGTAATGTAAATTTATCTGTTTCTTTTATTACAATATCGCTCATATTTCCAGTTGCACCATTACCGTTGAATTTTACTGTAATATTTTCAGCATTTTCCCATATAGCGTACACTGTTGTGTCTTTTGTAAGAGTTATTTCTTCTATTATTTCTCCGCTCACAGTTAAAGACCAACCAGCAAAAACTTTACCACTAGGTGCATTAAATCCTATTGTCGCAATATCTTCTAAATATATTTTACTATCTGCTTCTACTTTTTCAGTCTTTTTACTTCCAGTGCCACCGTTTGGATCATAAGTAAGCGTTACATTGTTATCTACCCATATAGGATACACTGTTGTATTCTCTGTAAAAACATAAGTTTTTCCTTTTTCAACTTTAGGACCTGTTACACTTCCAATTGCCCAATAACCTAAAACTTTATCTGTCGGCGGTACAATTGTAGTCGTTTGTGGTAATGTAAATGGTATGTTTTCTATTGCAATGTCGTTTTGTTGATAACCTGTACCGCCGTTCTCTTCATAATGCACAAGGTATTCTTCTGACACTCTTAATTTTTCTGTCATAGTAATATCTTTTGTACCAGTCTTTGTTCCGTTTTTGAATGTTACTGTATAAACATTTGCTGATTTATATGCTACAATCGCTGTTACACCATCAACATAACTTTCACTTTCAGCTAAAATACCCTCTACATATTTTTGCACTTCATACGTTTTAACTTGTTGACTTGCTCCGCTTGCAACTATAATTTCGCCGTCTACAACTTCACCTTTTGCATTATCAATAGCCATTTCGTTTAAACTTCTAAAAATTATATAGGTGTCTTTTTGTTTTGAATAAGTACCGCTTGACAACGTAAGTGTATATTCACCATCAGCTGTTTTAGGTGTTGCATCTACTACTACGCTACCGTAAGATACATTTACAGAATAAAAGTAATCATCAAAATGCTTTTCAACAGCTTTTTCTTTTTCGGTCTCGCCGTCGCTATCAAGCACATAAACGCTATGTTCTTCTTGTACTAAAGCTAAACACTCTTCAACCCTAGTTTTTTCGTATTGACTATATGTATAAACTTTTGCCGTAACTGAAATATACTTTGTAGTAAAGCCTGTTCCAGCAACTATTATCATTGCATTATACGTACCCTGTGTTAATCCCTCTTTGAGGTTCACTTCTATATCGGTTGCTTCATTAATTCTTAAGGTACTTTCTTCATTAGTTGTAAATTCAAATGCGTCTGCATCTTCTCCAGTTAAAGTTGATGTTATATTTAAAAGTGGTTTAGTATTCAAATTTACAAAACGAATCCTTCTATTTAAACTATAATTTGAATAACCCTCTTTTAAATCAGGGTATTCTATTTCATTTGCCGATAAATGTAAATCAGGATATGTAGTTGCAGGTACTCCTACTTCAATTTTTACATAGTCATTTTTATGATAATCTACATCTTCACTTGTCACCGTCGCTTGACTTTCTTTTGTTCCAGCATATATTTTTACACTATTACCATAAATTGTAGGTTTAGATGTAAAGGCTTTATCGGTCCATTGTTCTCCTAAATCGTTATACGAATCAGCTATTAATGTTCCACCGAGTAATATAACATTACTACTTGAAATAGCTGTTTCGTTATATTTACCTTTACCACCTATTGAATGTATTGTTCCGCCTTTTTGTACTATTGTTCCAACATTTATCCCTTGGGTATTAAATGCATTTTCTTCAGTAGCACCAGAGCCTTGTGTTTTGATAAACGCATTATCTTCTACTACTAATACTGGTGCGGTTATTCCATACATTTTGTTATTATCGCCAATATCAATATTAACGTTTGCATTACCACCAATTGTTATTTGCTCGTCAGCATCAATTGCAGATCTTGAAGAACTATAGCCTCTTGTGCGGTCTTTTGTTGTGATATTAATCGTTGCGTCTTCAATATTAATATCTTTCTCTGAAAACAATATTGTACTTGGGTTAGCTATTCCTGCATTGCTAACATTAATATTTAATGTTCCGTCGCCAAAAATATTAAGGTTATGGTCACTTGTTGAAATTGCTGTAAAAGAATAATTTTGATCACTGTGTGATATTGTGTTTGTTCCTAATACCTCAATGTTAAAATCCCCAGTGTAGTCACTGTCAAAGGTAATATAAATAGCATCAGAATATTTTCCCTCACCAGCGTTTTCAGTGTTCAATTCACGATTTGTTCCTGAGTTTATTGTGGCGTTATTTAGAGTTAATGTATTTGTTGTATCATCAAAAGAAACACCTTTTACTACATTAGGCATTGCTCCTGTGCCGTAAATTACATGGCCACTCACTTCTAATTTTACTATATCGCCACTTAACGCCATACCACTTACCATGAAAAGTTGTATAAACATTATAACCGCTATAGTTGACGCTAATATTTTTTTTAGTTTTTTCATATAGATTTTCCTTTCATTTTAAATTTTGTGAATGTACCATGTGCGACCAATAGTCAGCCATGTATGTTACTCACTTAATAATCCATATTTTACATTTATTATGAATTATACATTAATTTTTAATAACATGGACCTCCGCAAAATTCGCAACAACCATTTTCGTTTGGTATTGTTGTAGCCATGCAATTAGGGCAAGATACCGCTTGTTTTGGTGCGTTTGCATCTATTACTTCTTGTCTTGCTTCTTCACGGATACCTGTTAAAGTATCTTTTATAATATCTGCATTTTCTTGTGCTTCTTTAAACTGCGTTGAGTATTTGCTGTCTATGTCGTCATCATTTAACTTAAATCTTATTTGATCAAACCATGGAGAATTTACGTAGATAGTCATATTAAAGTCGTATGAATACTCATATTTCCGTGGGTTGTAGCTTTGCCTGTTTCCTTGACTATCTTCTCTATAAATTTCTCTTTTATTTTCGTCAATATCTAAATGGCAACCTGTAACTTGTGAAAACGATATAATATCTGGGTTTGCGTCTTTCCATTTTCTACTGCTTGTATATAACCAGTTTTTATTATCTTCATCTATACATATCAAATTTCGTCCGCCTATAGTTTTTGTAGGATTAAACTGCTCCACTTTTAGCTTATTTTCTTCCCTATAAGCTAGTTGTTCTTTTATTTCATCTACTGTTGAATTCCGCCTATCATCAAAAAATGGCGATAATTGTTTAGCACAGTCTTTACATAAATTACCGTCCTCTAATTTTCTATTGCCAAGTAGTCCTATTTTATCACCGCATATATCGCAGTATTTTTTATCAAAAAATCCCATATGTACCCTACCTTTCTTTTTTATAAATTATTTTAAATTTTTACTTTAATTAGTTTACGCCCATAGGTCGTCTGCTACTCTAGTTTTAACTCCAAGCATAATGCTGTTAATATCCCATATGTACCAGTTTTCACCTTTTGAACGCATTTTTATATACCGTTTTGTATCAAATGCAGGTGTTTTAATATATAATCTTATATATCCTTGTTCACAGTCTTGAGGGCGTGGGTCTGGCAAAAAGTTTATTGTGTATGGCGTTGTTGGAGTGTAGCTGTTTTCTGGTGCTGACCCCTCAAAGTAAGCCATTGCTAAATATTTTTTATCGCTTATTCTGTCTTTAAACCATTGTTTTTCAAAGTTTGAAAGCGGTTGTGGTCCTTTTAATATATTTATTGCATCTAGACCTTCATTAAAATTTACACCTAAAAGATGAACTGCACATATAAATAAAGAAGCAGTTTTTTCTGGTGCGTTCAGTCCATTATCTACAAGCATTTTAAATTCCATTAAACTTTGTGGCAACGAATTATAATTTACTGTCATTACAATTACCTCCTATTTACAATTACCATGATGTATCGCTTAACATATAGCTTTTTTTACCAACTATAATAACTTCTCCCTCTCGTTCTTCTTCCATATACTGTACATACGCTTGTGCATCATCTTTAGCCAAATATTTGTAATTTGTTATAGTTTCGCCTTCTTCTTTTTCGTCTGGTTCAACACCGCCATAATGTGCTACTAATTCGTCATATGTTTTTGAGCTATGGTCGAATGTGTCGTAAAACTCTTTTAATTCTGCTTTTGTATAAGCGCCAGCTGTTGTAGTTGCTTGTGTTTCTGCTTGTGTTTCCTCTTGTGATTGAGCCTGTGTAGTTGCTTGTGTTTCCTCGTTGTTTTCATTTGTGCTAGGGGAACAAGATGCTAAACTAAAAACTAAAACACCTGCCATAATAATTACTAATAACTTTTTCATAAATATATCCTCCTTAATAAAATAACGGTTATAAAGATAAATTATTCATCAATCTTTATAACCATTATATCAAATTAACTATTAAATTACCCCATACAAATGTATAGGTTTTTGATAAAAATTTGCTGTTTTTTTCATAACAATATACATTTTATTGTTGATTTTAAGCAAAAAATATTTATCTTTAATGTTTTAAACATTTAAAACCATTTCATCTGAAATCATAAATTTTTTCATAGAAACATCAATCGCAAGCTTTAAAAGATTATCATACCCTGTTTTTCCTTTTATATTACTTATATGGAAATTTAAAGTACTTCTCGAAATACCTAACTCTTTGCATATTTCATTGTGAGAATATCCATTAACTTTCAATTTAAGAACATTTAACTCCTGTTTTGTAAAATCTGATACATTTGCATAACCTATTTTAACTATTGGCAATTTATCTGGGTAGACCTTTTCCCCATTCATAACACATTGCATAACTTCTACAAGCTTGCTTGCACTATGGTCTTTATACCAGAAGCCTTCACATCCTACTTTCCTTGCACTTTCTATATGCTCTTGCCTTACCATAAATGTTACTACTATAATTTTTATTTTGGAGTCAAATTCTTTTACTTCTTTTGCGTTTTCAATTCCTTTTTCACGCCCTTGAGTATGTATATCCATTAAAATTAAGTCTACTTTATTGTTTTTACAAAAATCTAGTGCTTTGCAAGAATCATCAATTGCACCTATTAGTTTAAAGTCGCTATTATCAAGCACATTGTACCGCATTAACTCCCTTGAGCTTTTTTGATCATCAACTATTAGAACATTATACATCTATACCACCTCATAAAATAATTTTTAAAGTAAATTTTCCATCACGATAAAAAACGTCCATCTCTCCACCTAACTTTTCTACCGCTTCTTTTAAAGAAGTTAGACCACCACCTAAAGTAATATTTTCAATATTTTTATTTAAATCATTAAAAATCGTTACCAAAGTTTTGTTATTTTCCTCTTTTATATAAACTGATATTTCATCAGCTTTTGCATGGTAAACTGCATTTTTTAAAGATTCCCTCATTGCTTTTACTATGATATCATGTAAAACTTTATCTTTTGGAA
>CAYJFG010000027.1:12437-22574 GCA_964369305.1 uncultured Eubacteriales bacterium | reverse complement strand
ATTATTCTTCGTTTGTATTTAAGCTAGCCATAATTTTTAAGTGTGCATATCTCTTAGCAGCGTCTTTTTGAGCTTGGTCAAATAACATTTCTGCTCTTTCAGGGAACGATCTTAATAATGTGCTATAACGGTTTTCGCTTAAGATAAACTCTTTGTAGCTTTCTGTTGGTTCTTTACTATCTAAAGTTAGAGGGTTTTTACCAGCATCAGCCATACGTGGGTCATATCTAAAGCAGTTCCAGTAACCTGCAGCAACTGCACGTTTTTCTTCTGCTGGAGCTTGACTCATGCCACCTTTAATACCGTGGTTGATACAAGGAGCGTAAGCGATGATGATTGATGGACCTTGATAACTCTCAGCTTCAACAAATGCTTTGATACATTGGTTATAGTCTGAACCCATAGCAACTTGAGCAACGTATACATAACCATAGCTCATAGCAATAGCTGCTAAGTCTTTTTTCTTTTGACCTTTACCTGTTGCAGCAAATTGAGCAACTGAACCAGCTGGAGTAGCTTTTGATGCTTGTCCGCCTGTGTTTGAGTAAACTTCAGTATCAAATACTAAGATGTTTACGTTTTCGCCACTAGCGATAACATGGTCAAGACCACCGAAACCGATATCGTAAGCCCAACCGTCGCCACCTAAAATCCACATAGATTTTTTAGCTAGGTAATCTTTATCAGCAAGTGTTTTCTTAGCAAGTTCTGCTTTTTCGCAATCGAAACCTTGAATTTCTTCTAATTTTTCGATTAAAGCGTCAGCTGCTGTTCTGTTAGCACCGCTATCGTTAAATGTTTCTAAATAGTTTTGGCAAGTAGCTTTTAAATCTTCGCTATCTGCTTTTTCTGAAATTTCTGCTACATATTCAGCAAGTCTTTCACGCATAGCTTTTTGACCTAGAGCCATACCGAAACCAAATTCAGCATTGTCTTCAAATAGTGAGTTGTGCCATGCTGGGCCATAACCTTTTTTATTAACAGTATATGGAGTTGCAGGAGCACTACCACCCCAGATTGATGAACAACCTGTAGCATTAGCTATAAACATTCTATCGCCGAATAATTGAGTAGCAAGTTTAGCGTATGGTGTTTCACCACAACCAGCACAAGCACCTGAGAACTCAAGAAGTGGTTGTTTAAATTGGCTACCTTTAACAGTAGTTTCTTTAAATTTATCGTTGATTTCTGGTTTAGCATCTAAAGTAATTAAATAATCAAATATTTTTTGATTATCAAGTTGTGTGTCGATTGGTTTCATTTCTAAAGCTTTTTGACCTTTTTTACCTGGGCAAACTTGAGCACAAGCTCCGCAACCAGCACAGTCTAAAGTAGAAACGCCCATTGTGAATTTTAATTCTTTTAATCCAGTCATAGGAATTGCTTTTGTACCCTCTGGAGCGTTTGCAAGTTCTTCATCAGTTAAACCGTATGGACGGATAACAGCATGAGGGCAAACGTATGAACAGAAGTTACATTGGATACAATTTTCTGTTTGCCAACATGGAACGTCAACAGCAATACCTCTTTTTTCGTAAGCTGATGAACCTTGAACAGCTGTACCATCTGCATGATCAACAAATGTTGAAACTGGTAATTTATTACCTTTATATGAGTTTACTGGGTGTAAAATGTTTTCTACATATTTAACTAAGTCTGCTCTATCGCCTACAACTTCTTTTTTAGCTAGTTCGCCTTGACTTGTAGCCCATGATGCAGGAACTTCAACTTTAACAAAGTCAGTCATACCACGCTCGATAGCTTGGTGGTTCATGTCAACGATTTTTTGACCTTTTTTACCGTATGATTTTGTTGCAGCGTCTTTCATGTATTTAACAGCATCTTCAGCTGGAATAACTTCTGAAATTTTGAAGAAAGCAGCTTGTAATACAGTATTGATACGGCCACCTAGTCCAATTTCTTTACCAATTGCTATACCGTCAATTGTGTAGAAGTTGATGTTTTTCTCAGCAATAATTTTTTTCATTTTAGCTGGTAGATGTGCGTCTAATTCGTCAGCACTCCAACCGCAGTTTAATAAGAAACTACCGCCTTCTTTTAAGTCTTCAACCATGTCGAATTTATCAACATATGATGGGTTATGACAAGCAACGAAGTCAGCTTTGCTGATGTAGTAAGTTGATTTAATAGGCTCATCACCGAAACGTAAGTGAGATACTGTTAAACCACCTGATTTTTTAGAGTCATATGCAAAATAACCTTGAGCATATTTGTCTGTATGGTCACCAATAATTTTAATTGAGTTTTTGTTAGCACCAACTGTACCGTCAGCACCTAGACCCCAGAACTTACATGATTTTGTGCTTTTTGGTGTAGTATCTGGATTTTCAACAACTGGTAATGAAAGGTTTGTAACGTCATCAACGATACCAATTGTAAATTCTCTTTTAGGGAATTGGCTTTCCATATCTCTGTAAACTGCAACGATATCGCCAGGAGTAGTATCTTTTGAACCTAAACCGTAACGACCTGTTGAAACTTTTACATTTCCAAATTCTGTATCTTTAATAGCAGCTACAACGTCTAAGAATAGAGGATCACCAATAGCACCTGGTTCTTTTGTTCTATCTAAAACTGCTAAGTGTTTAACTGTTTTTGGTAATTGACTTAACATATATTCTGAAACGAATGGTCTGTATAGTCTAACTTTTAGTAAACCAACTTTTTCGCCTTTAGCTACTAAGTAGTCTACAACTTCTTGAGCTGTTTCGCAAACTGAACCCATAGCAACTATAACATATTCTGCATCATCTGCACCGTAGTAGTTGAATGGTTTGTAGTCTGTGCCACATTTTTCGTTTACTTTGTCCATATAATCTACAACGATTTCTGGAACAGCGTTATAAAATTCGTTACAAGCTTCACGAGCTTGGAAGAAGATATCATCGTTTTGAGCAGTACCTCTGATTACTGGGTGTTCTGGGTTTAATGCACGACGACGGAAAGCGTCTACAGCGTCCCAATCAAGCATTTGACCTAAATCTTCATAATCCCATGTTTGGATTTTTTGAACTTCGTGAGAAGTACGGAAACCATCAAAGAAGTGTAAAAATGGTACTCTACCTTTAATTGCAGCTAAGTGGCTAACTGCAGCTAAATCCATAACTTCTTGTGGGCTATTTGAACATAGCATAGCATAACCTGTTTGACGACAAGCATAAACGTCTGAGTGGTCACCAAAGATTGATAACGCATGGCTTGTTATTGAACGAGCTGAAACGTGAATAACACTTGGTAGTAATTCACCAGCCATTTTGTACATATTAGGTATCATTAATAATAAACCTTGAGATGCAGTATAAGTTGTTGTTAAAGCACCTGCTGCGAGCGATCCGTGAACAGCACCAGCGGCACCGCCCTCTGATTGCATTTCAGTTACTCTTACTTCTTGACCAAATAGATTTTTACGGCCTACAGCTGCATACTTGTCAGTTTCGTCAGCCATTACAGATGATGGTGTGATTGGGTAAATTGCAGCAACGTCTGTAAACGCATATGAAACGTGAGCGGCAGCACTGTTACCGTCCATAGTTTTCATTTTTCTTGACATATAAATTTCCTCCTAATTTAAATAAGCTTGTACAAAAATCAAATTTACATTGTTTTTAACATTACAATGCTCCATATAAGATTTTATCACGTTTTTTCTGTCATGTAAAGATATATTAGGTAAAAATTCAAAAATTTATAATATTTTGATGTTTTTACTTTCTATTTTTATTAAGCTATCATTATATAACTGTAATACAACAACCCATCATTCTAAGTATTTTTTTAATTCTATAATTAAATTATGTACAGTTGTAGCAGGATCGCAAAGCGATGGTTTTTCTTTTTTAATATTAAAATTCGCCATTCTTCTTTTTGCGTTAGCAATTGCCGTATCTATACCGCCATTTTCAGAAATTAATTCATATAAATTTACATAGTTTTTCTTATATTTTCCTTGTCCTATATTTCTTTCCTTAAAAATCTCATCTAATTTCTTGTTCCATTCATCTCTATGCAGTGCTGAATCACTATAATAAAAATGCAAATATATAAAATATTCAAAACTTTGGTTGCTCCACGCTACTTTATATCCTTTTTTCTCTGCTAACTCAATCGCCTCATCAAAATCTTTAAACTCATCTTTATCAAAAACTACCCATACATTTTGATAATTTATTCTACCCTTATTAATAAGCTTTTCCACTTGATTTACAAGACTAATTGTGCCTTTGCCCTCCCCACTTATTTCAAATTGCGGTACATCTACTACATCTAGTCTACCGCCATATTTTTCCTCTATTAAAGTGGTTAATCCTTTTATATATAATTTTTCTGTCTTTTCTCCCTCTGTCACTATCAAATATGAATTTGGGTTTGGTCTTTCAACACCTTTTTTTCTTTTTTCTCTATCTTTTCGCCTTTTTTTGAATATATCATCACTACCCATTTTTATTCACCAACTTTCATATTAAAGTCTTGAATAAATGGTATACCTCCATAAACTCCGCTTAAATAATCTTTTTCAAAAGATGCATCTGCTCTTACTTTATAATCTGATAACGGCACTAATTTAGAATGTCCGAATTTATTTTTTTCTACAAACCATATTTGATCTCTTCTAAAAAATTTCTTATCTAATAATGTTACATCATGAGTTGTATATACAAGTTGCCCTAGCTTATTATTTTCGCTATTAAATAAATCAACAATAAATTTTAATAAAAATGGGTGCAAGTTTGCATTTAACTCATCAAATAATACACACCAACCTTGCTCAATTGCAATTTTTGAAATTATATAAACGATAATGCTTTTTATCGTTCCTTGTGATTCATTAAGTAAGTTAATTTGATATTTCTTTCCATCTTCACCCATATGATACGTAAAATATTCTATATCTTGATCATTTTCTTTATACTCTATATCGACAATACCAGTATCAATTGATTTTAAAAACATTAATAGCTCTGTTTTATTATTTACAACTGTTTTTAAAAAATTTTTTAAAAATAGCATTTCTTCATTTGGATTAAAATTTTTAATAGCAAGCATATTTCCATATATTTCAACAAAAACTTCTTTAAATAATTCTGTTTTTAATGTTAATTTATTGAAAAATGATAACGCTAATGTTTCTTTAGGTAGTTGCTCTTTATAGATATCACAATATTTTTTTACACTTGCACCAAATTCAATATTATTTTTATATCTCTCAAAAATTTTTATATTTCTATTTGTTGAAAGTCTTTTTTGATAAAACCATTCTGACACTATTTCGTTTTTATTAAATTCAAACCCATATTTGTATTCAATATTATTTATAATCATAATTACTTGAAATTCGATATTTTCTTCTTTCTCTTGAAATTTAAACGGCTTGTAACCTTGCACAATAGCGTAGTCGTTTTCATCATCTACATTATTAAATGATGTTAATATTATTTTTTTAAACTCATCAAAGGCAATTAATAAATTAGACTTACCGCTTCCATTTGCACCATAAATCGTAGCTACTTTTAAAAATTTTTCATCAATACCTATATCCATTAAATTATACTCATGCTCTTTATACGACTTAATCGCACTTAAATCAAAAATTGTTTCATCTTTAAAAGATAAATAGTTTTTTACCATAAATTGAACTAACATAAAAATCTCCTCCTATTAAGTATTATACCCAATAAGAAGAGATTATGTCAATATTTTTACGGAAATTTCTCGTTTTTAGCTATTTAAATTTAATTTTAGTTTGCTTGCTCAAATACAAATTTATTTTCTTTATAGTCACACAAGATTTTTTTATTCTTCACAACGTCGCCAAACAATATTTTTTCCGACAATTCGTCTTCAATTTTTGAAGATATTGCACGTCTTAACGGTCTTGCACCGTAAACATTGTCGAAACCCTCGTTTGCTATTTGCTTAATTGCATTTTGGCTAAACTCAATTTGAATATCTATATCTTTTAATCGTGCCACAATTGTGTCAAGCATATTTTTTGCAATTTGCACAATCTCGTCTTTGCTTAATTTTGAGAAAATTATTATATCGTCAAGCCTATTTAAAAATTCTGGTCTAAACTCTTTTTTAAGTTCAGACATAACAGCATCTTTAATAAATCCGTTTTCATTTTTGTTTTTTTCGTCAAATGCAAACCCTAAATTACCTTTGTCGTTTGTTATAAGTCTTGCACCTATATTAGATGTCATAATAATTACTGTATTTTTAAAATCTATAGTACGCCCTTGTGAATCTGTAAGTCTGCCATCTTCAAGCACTTGCAACAAAATATTGAGTACATCATTATGTGCCTTTTCTATTTCGTCAAAAAGCACAACGCTATATGGTTTTTTTCTTACTTTTTCTGTAAGCTGTCCGCCATCGTCAAACCCTACATAACCTGGAGGCGACCCTATTAATTTTGATACAGAATGTTTTTCCATATATTCTGACATATCAAGCCTTATAACCTTATTTTCATCGCCAAACAACGCTTGCGACAACGCTTTGCAAAGTTCAGTTTTTCCAACACCTGTAGGCCCTAAGAAAATAAACGAGCCGACTGGTCTTTTTGGGTCTTTAAGCCCTACTCTACCTCTTCGTATTGCTTTTGAAATACTTTTTACTGCTTCATCTTGCCCAACTACTCTTTGATGCAAAATTTCTTCCATATTTAAAAGTTTTTCGCTTTCTTCTTTTGTGATGCTTGTTACTGGCACACCGCTCCACTGTGAAACTATTTGTGCTATTTCATTCGGAGTAACTTCGCCTTTTATTTTTTCATTTTCCTTTTTCCAGTTTTCTTTTTCTTTTTTTAATGTTTCTTTTAACTTCTTTTCGTCGTCACGTAATTTAGCTGCAAGTTCAAAATCTTGCGTGTTAATAGCCTCTGACTTTTCAATTGAAATATTTTTTATTTCCTCTTCCATATCCTTCACGAACTGAGGTTGTGTAAAAATTTCAAGCCTTACTTTTGAGCAAGCCTCGTCTATTAAATCTATTGCTTTATCTGGCAAATATCTGTCCATTATATAACGTGATGATAAATCTACCGCCGATTTTACCGCTTCATCTGTAATTTTTACTTTGTGGTGAGCCTCGTATCTATCACGCAAACCTATAATAATTTGCACCGTTTCTTCTTTTGTAGGCTCTCCTACTGTCACTGGTTGGAAACGTCTTTCAAGTGCTGAGTCTTTCTCAATATTTTTTCTATATTCAACTAACGTTGTTGCTCCTATTACTTGAAAATCTCCACGAGCAAGCGACGGCTTTAAAATATTTGCGGCATCTGTTGAACCTTCGGCAGATCCTGCTCCTATTATTGTATGGATTTCATCTATAAATAAAATAACGCTTTCATCGTCTTTTACTTCGTCCATAATGCTTTTTATTCTCTCTTCAAAGTCGCCTCTATACTTAGTTCCAGCAATAACCGACGTTAAATCAAGGGAAATTATCCTTTTATCTTTTAACATTTCTGGTATTTCATTTAATGCAATTTTAAGTGCAAGTCCTCCTGCTACTGCCGTTTTGCCTACACCTGGTTCACCTATTAAGCAAGGATTGTTTTTAGTTCTTCGTGACAAAATTTGTATTATACGGTTTATCTCTTTTTCACGCCCTATAACTGGGTCTATCTCTCCTTTTTCTGCTTTTTGCGTTAAATCAACACCGTATTTATCAAGGTTTGGCGTTTTGCTTTTCTTTTTCTTTTGTGATTTTTGCATAGGTTCTTCAAAATCGTTTATACTTTCATAATTTAAAATTTCCACTTCTTGACTACCTTGTACCGCAGTTTCAATATCGTTTAAATCTATACCTAAATCCTTTATAAACGCAACTGCATAACAATCTATCTCATCTATTAAAGCAAGCAATATATGTTCTGTACCTACATATGTGTGATTTAACATTTTTGCTTTATGTGTTGATTGATGTAAAATTCTTTTAGCACGAGGTGTAAAGTCTGCAATTGACAAGCTACTTTTCATACCTACACCAATTCTTTTTTTAATCATATCAACTATAACTTCTTTTTTAATTGATAACGTATTTAAAATTGTGTATGCAACACCTGTACCCTCGCCTAGTAGACCTAGCAAAATATGCTCAGTCCCTACATATGTGTGTCCTAAACTTTGTGCCTCTTCTATGCTTAAATTTAAAGCGTTTTTAGCTTTCATTGTATAGCCTTTAAAATTGTACATATTATCCTCCTGATTTATCTTTGATAATTTTTTCTTGCACTGTTAAAGCTCTTAAAATATCTCTTTGATCTGGTGTCATATTTTTACCACTGTTTGCCATAAGCGTTGCTGGTTGAATTTCCACCATTAATTTATCTATAGTATCTAATTTTATATCTTTTATCACACCTGAAACTACACCTAATCTAACGTTTGAAAGTGCGTTTAAACATTCACCATGACCTAAAACTTTAGCGTAAAGTAGCACACCCTCACTTCTGCTTATTATGTCTAATGTTTCGATATTTTGGGTTATGGCTTTTCTTTCTATCTCTTCTTGTGAGATTATTTGATTTGCAATACTTATCAAGTTGTCTAACGCAGTTTTCTCCGAAAGACCCAATGTAACTTGGTTTGAAAGTTGATATAAGGCGGCTTTTGCTTGCGTTCCCTCTCCATAAGTTCCTCGCAGAGTAAGACCTAGTTTTGAAAGACTTCCACTTATTCTATTTATAGTTTTATTGCTTTGCAAACACGGTAAATGTAGCATTACAGACGCCCTTAACGCTGTACCTAAATTTGATGGGCATTGTGTTAAATATCCTAAAGTGCTGTCAAAAGCAAAAGGCATTTCATTATTTAAAAGTGTATCTATTTTTTCAGCAATTTTATAAGTTTTTTCTATATCATATCCGTTTGAAATAACTTGTATTCTTATGTGATCTTCTTCGTTTATCATAATGCTTATGTCTTCATCTTGCGACAAAAATAAGTATCTACCCTCAGTATTTGTTGCAAATTCTGGGCTTATTAAATGTCTTTCAACTAAAGATACTGCTTTCGTTTGGTCAAGACTTTTCATATCTATAAATTTTGAACCTTTTACTATTGTGCTGTTTGAGTTTTCTATAGCCGTTTTAATTTTTTGTGCTATTTCGTTTTTAGCTTGAAGTGTTAGTTTATTTGGGAATGGATAATGCTTTAAATTTCTTGCAAGTCTTACCCTTGTACTTACTGCTATACTTAAATTGTTGTCATTATTTATTTTTTCATTCATTTTTAAACGCCTCCCTCAAGTTTTTTTATTTCATCACGAAGTATTGCAGCTTTTTCAAACTCTTGTTCTTCAATAGCTTGCTTTAGTTGTGTTTTTAAGCTTTCAATATCGCTAAATATTTTTATTTCTTTATCTATACCTGTAGGAATTTTTCCTGCGTGTTTACTCTCTCCGTGCATCTTGTTTATTGATGGTTTTAACTGCTCGTAAAAAACTGTGTAACATTCTGCACAACCTACCTTGCCTGACTGAGCGATATCTGAAAAACTGTTACCGCAAAAGTCGCAAGTAGTATTTTCTATCTTTTGAGGTAAACTCATGTTGAAAAAATCACCGAAAAAACTGTTAAAATCTAACATACTATTTGACATTAAGCTTGTGTATCCCTCTTTTTTGGCACAGTGCGGACATAAGTTGTATTCTTTAATCTGTGCATTTACTATTGTTCTTATATGTGTTGTGGCTTCGTTTTTATTACATTTTTGACATAACATATTATATTGCTCCTTTTTTTATTCTTAAATATTAGTGAATAGTGAATAGTGAAGAGTGAATAGTGAATGTGAATGTTCTAATAGCTACGAATTAAATAGCATTTGTACACTTTCAATTTTCAACTTTCAACTCTCAACTTTCAACTTTCAACTCTTTTCCTACAATAGATTGAGTAGCATATTTTTAAAAATTTTAGCACGTACTACATCTCTAAAAATAATTGGCATATCTACATACATTCTATCCGATAAAGCACTCAAAATTATTTTCGCTTCTTTTATTGTGATTATTTCTTGGTTCAGTAATTCCTCAACTATTAATTTTGCCGATAAATAATCTATTTCATCTCCAATACAATTTAGCAAACGATTTATAGCATTATCG
>CAYJFG010000027.1:0-12427 GCA_964369305.1 uncultured Eubacteriales bacterium | reverse complement strand
TTGATATAACCGCCACCACCTCTTTTACTTTCAACAATATATCCTTGCTCTTGCGTAAACCGTGACGTAATTACATAATTTATCTGACTAGGCACACACCCTAAAGACTGTGCAAGTTCGTTTCTTTGTATCTGTGCATTGCCTCCGCTTTCTTCTAACATCTTTATAATATATGACGATACTAGGTCGCTCATTCTCATTTAATCACCACTTTGACTTTATTTGACTTTAAATAAATTATACAATTAAAGTCAGTTAAAGTCAAAGTCAAAAAAAGTCAAAAAACACAAGTTTTTTCTATTATAACTTGTGTTTTCTTTTATATTCTCTTGTTTTCTTTAAATATCTTAATTTTTAAAATTTCCAATATTTATTACTGCTACATTTTTAGATAATGCGTAATTAACTGTATAAAATGTACCACCACTATTTTTATTTAAATACGCTATACATATTTGGCTATTATCAACTAAATATCTATTTCTTAAATGATAACAACCTCTAAAATAATTTTTTGAGGTATATATAATTTTATCAGCTCTTTTTTTAATATCTTTATAAATAATAATATCGTTTTCGCTCCAATTTTTTGCTTGCTCTAAAAAAGGTAAAACTAATATAAGTTTTATATTTTGATACATACTTTTAAATTCTAAAATAGCAAGTGCCACATGAGTGTCAAACCCTAACGCACCACCAACGCTAAAAAATATATAACCTTTTTTAATATGTTTTTCTATTTCTTCATATAACAACTTTTTATTTAATTTATCTATGTTTCTGCTACCAGTAAAACAACACGTATATTTTTTCATAAAGCCACCTACAATATAATAATAAATTTTACATTACACACATTATATAACAATTAAAATTATACGTCAATGCAAATACCAATTTTATTATTACATTTTTTGGGTTTATATAAACTAAAATATTATATATAGAGGAGGTGCTACCATGGAAGATAATGTATTCATAAAAGAATTTGCTTTAAGACTAAGTTTTTTAAGGCAACAAAAAAATATTACTGCTCGTGATATGAGCATATCTCTTGGTCAAAGTCATAATTTCATCAATAACATAGAATTATGTAAAAATTTTCCTAATATGCTTAATTTCTTTTATATTTGCGAATTTTTAGAAATATCACCTAAAGACTTCTTTGATTATGAAAATAAAAATTCTGCAAAAATGGCAAAAACAATTGAAAATTTGAGTATCCTAAGTAACAAAGAATTTGATAATATTTCATTAGTGATTGCTGATTTAACTACAAAAGGTAAGGGATAATTTATATGGATATCGGACAAGCTGTAACTTTAAGATTATTAGAATTATGTAAAACTAATAATATCACAATAAATAAATTAGCAAATATAAGCGGAGTTACTCAATCCACACTTAATAATATTATTAGCGGTAGAAATAAAAGCACCACTATATCAACGTTAAAAAAATTATGTGATGGGTTAGAAATTACTATAGTTGAATTTTTTGATACTCCACAATTTAAAAATTTAGAACAAGAACTTAAATAACATATCACCTAAGCTTGATTTTTAAATAAAAATGGTGTAACATTAATTTAAAACAGCCGAAAATAAGGAGAAAAACGCAGATGAATGAAAAAGTAGTTGTAGGTATGAGCGGTGGCGTTGACAGTTCAGTAACAGCAATTTTACTTATGGAGCAAGGTTTTGACGTTGAGGGTCTGACATTAAAATTATTTGATGATAAAGACGGCGACGACGACAAACGCACTTGCGGTTCTTTAAAAGATATTGAAGTTGCAAAAATTGTCTGCCAAAAGTTAAATATAAAACATGAAGTTTGTACACTTATAGACGAATTTAAGCAGTATGTTATTACCGACTTTGCAAATAGCTATAAAATAGGAGAAACTCCAAACCCATGTATAGTCTGTAATAAATATATTAAGTTTGGAAAAATGCTAGACGTTGTATATAAAAATAAAAATGGTAAAGTTGCAACAGGTCATTACGTGCAAAAAGAGTATGACACAATCAGTAAAAGATATCTGCTTAAAAAAAGTACAGATATAACAAAAGACCAAACTTATATGCTCTATTCTCTTAATCAATTTCAACTTGAAAACGCACTATTTCCATTAGGCGGATTTGTTAAAAGTGATGTAAGAAAAATTGCAGAAAAGCATGGACTTTTAAACGCTAAAAAAGCAGATAGTCAAGATATTTGCTTTGTGCCAGACGGCGACTATGCAAAGTTTTTGCAAGAAAAAATGTGTGTATCTTGTAAAAAAGGTGACTTTATCCACAAAAACGGCGACAACCTAGGCAAGCATAAAGGTATTATCCATTACACTATTGGACAACGAAAAGGACTTGGTATAAGCTATAAAACACCGCTTTTTGTTATAGATAAAGATGTTAATACAAATATTGTAACGCTTGGTGATAATGCGGACTTATTTTCAAACAAACTTGTTTCTAAAAATGTAAATTATATACCTTTCGATATTTTAACAAAACCTATGAAAGTTACCGCAAAAGTTCGATATAGCCAAAATGAAAGTAACGCCACTTTGCACCCATTAAACGAAACGCAAGTTATGGTGGAGTTTGAGGAAAATCAACGTGCAATTTCTAAAGGACAAGCAGTCGTTTTTTATGATGGTGATATCGTTGTTGGTGGAGGAACGATTGGTTAATTCGTAATTCGTAATTAAAAGACATATATTAAAGTGAAAAATTGTACAGCAAGGGCTTTCTCTTGCCGTTGGTATTAGTGAATAGTGAAAAGACCATTATATGGTTGTATCCATGTGTGCGACCGCATATGATGAACAACTATATACAAGCGACATTAAAACAAAAATTACACCCCAAAACCTTTGAATGTTAAAGGTTTGAGGTGTTTTTTAGCTCCCACTTATGGTAGGGTTCACCGCTTTTTTAGTCCCCACTTATGGTAGGGTTCACCGCTTTTTGAGTATCTCTACTCTATAGTATTATTATACGCTTTTAATCAAAATATGTCAACTAATTTTAATAAAGCAACATCAAAATTCTTTCAACTTCTAGTAATGATATGTAGTTTCTAAACACCACTAAAAAAATATAAGATTTTTATATTTATGTACTTAGATTATAAATTACGAATGTCTTTTACAAATAAAAAATCCGCAAGGATTTTCACCATCACTTTTCACTATTCATTATTCACTTTTCACTTAAATTAGAGTGCTAATTTCAAGTCGTTTTCTTTTATCCAACCAATTTTTTTAAGTATCATAGAGAATATTGGAGTTAAGACCGCTGGCAACACAAAACAAATTAGCACAAGCCCTATCCAGTCAAACGCTGTAATTGCTATTTTTAGTCCGTTATCTATATCTTGTGTCCAACCTGTATACACGCCTAAAGGTCCTACAAGTCCGCAAGTACCCATACCAGAAGACACGGCAGGTCCGTTCATTTCAAGTTTAAATAGGCAAGTTGCAAGTGGCCCTGTAATTGCTGATGTCATAATTGTAGGTATCCATATACGAGGATTTTTTACGATATTGCCCATTTGCAACATTGAAGTACCAAGCCCTTGAGCTAAAAGTCCGCTTGCTTTATTTTCCTTATAGCTCATAAACGCAAACCCAACCATTTGAGCGCAACAACCAGCTAATGCAGCACCTCCAGCAAGTCCTGTAATACCTAAAGCCGCACAAATAGCCGCACTACTTATAGGCAAAGTCAAGAAAACACCAACTATAACTGAAACTACAATACCCATAAAAAACGGTTGCAACTGAGTTGCCCATATAACTGAATTACCCATAGCAGTTGCAACACCACCAATTGACGGAGCAAGCCATATTGAAAGCAAAACACCACATATAATAGTAACTAGCGGTGTAACAATTATATCGACTTTTGTTTGTTTTGACACTAGCTTACCAATTTCCGCTGCCACAATAGCAATTACTAAAACTGCAAGAGGTCCACCTGCTCCGCCTAAACTGTTGGCACTTACACCAACGGCTAAAAGCGAAAATAAAACAAGTGGCGGACACTTTAAAGCATATCCGATAGCAACCGCCATAGCAGGTCCTGTAGCTTGCTTTGCAAAGTCGCCAATCTGCACAAGCACATCTACACCAAATTGAGTACCAATTGTAGAAATAATTGTACCTATTAGCAGAGATGCAAAAAGTCCATGTGCCATAGCACCTAACGCATCAATACCGTATCTTTTTGCAGATATTTCAACGTCCTTTTTCTTTAAAAAATCTTTGACATTTTGTGCTTTTACGCTAGTCATTAATTTAACACGACCTTTCAATTAATGTGTTCATATTTTCTTTATATATTAAGCTTTTTCGAGTAAAAAGTCAATACTTTTTAGCAAAATAAATTATTAAAGTGTAGTTTTAATCTCTGACTACTATTTATTAGTGACATTATTCTACCCACTAAATACTCAATGTCACGAACTTAATAAAAAGATGTCAGTTAGCAGTATCCAGTCAGCAGAGAAAAATGCCCTTTATAAACAAAAAATCCGTAAGGATTTTCACATTCATTCTGCATTCTCAATTCTCAATTCTGCATTAAATAACACCAAAACCTTAAGTTTGTCACATAGCTTTTAATGATAAAAGGCTACGACATCATAAAACATCATAGCCTTTTTATTAAAATTATTTAAAGTAATTTACGCCACTTTCAAATATTTTTTGGTCTTTTTCAAATGGTACATTTTTATAAAGGTCATCGCCTTTACGCTCACTATGTCCCATTTTGCCTAAAACTCTACCGTCTGGGCTTGTGATACCCTCAATTGCACACACCGAACCATTTACATTATATGCAATATCGTCAGATGGTTTTCCGCTTAAGTCTACATATTGAGTAGCAACTTGTCCATTCGCAATTAGCGATTTTAACATATCATCATTTGCAATAAATCTACCCTCACCATGAGATACTGGAACTGAGAACACGTCACCAGCGTTTACATTTGCAAACCATGGAGATTTTACAGAAGTAACTCTAGTATAAGCCATATGTGATATATGACGTCCTATAGTATTAAATGTAAGTGTTGGGTCGCTATCCTTAATGTCTGTAATTTCGCCATATGGAACAAGCCCTAGTTTAATCAACGCTTGGAAACCGTTACAAATACCGAGCATTAGTCCGTCACGATTTTTAAGAAGTTCATTAACAGCATTAGCAATACGTGAATTTCTAAAAGTAGTTGCAATAAATTTACCTGAGCCGTCTGGTTCGTCACCGCCACTAAATCCACCAGGAAGCATAACTATTTGCGACTTGCTTATAAGTCTTTCCATTTCTTTAATAGTTTGCTCAATATCTTGTGCATTTAAGTTTTTAACTACTAAGATATTCGCCTCTGCACCTGCTTTTTCAAAAGCTCTTGCGGTGTCAATTTCGCAGTTTGTACCAGGGAATGCTGGTATAAATACTTTTGGTTTTGCAGTTTTAATAAGTGGAGAAGACACAAAACGCTCTGTATATAAAGGTATATCGTGTGTAATTTTTGGCACATCTGCTTTTGTTGGGAATACTTTTTCTAATTTTGAAGTGTAGCTATCTAGCAGAGTATCAAAGTCTATTTTATCGCTTACAATATTTATATAATCATTATTTGTAGTTTTACCTAGTGTATAATATGTGATGTTTTCGTCTAGTTTTGCATTTTCTTTAAGTTCTAAAACAAGACTACCTGTAAATGGTGCAAACATTTCTTCAAGTGTCAAATCATTTTCAAAATCAAAACCGATTTTATTACCGAAAGCCATTTTACAAACTGTAGCAGATACACCGCCATCTTTTACTACACTAGCCGATAATACATTGCCGTTATCTATAAAATTAAATACAGTATTGTACATCTCTTTTAATTTATCCCACATTGGAACTTTTGTAGTTTTATCCATTGGAATTGGCACATAAATTACTGTTGAATTTGTATTTTTAAATTCTGAAGATATAGTTTTAGATGCTTTAGTCATAGCTACTGCAAAACTTACAAGTGTAGGTGGTACGTCTAAATCCTCAAAAGAGCCTGACATACTATCTTTACCGCCTATTGACGGAACACCTAAATTTATTTGAGCAGTCATACCGCCTAAAAGTGCCGCTGCTGGTTTTCCCCAACGTTCTTTTTTATTATATAATCTTTCAAAATACTCTTGGAAAGTTAGCCTTGAAGTTAGCGGATTACTACCAACTGCAAGTATTTTTGACATTGACTCAACAACTGCATAAATTGCACCATGATATGGGCTAAAACGTGAAATTTTAGGGATAAAGCCGTAACTCATAGCAGTAGCATCATCAGTTTGACCCTCTAAAAGTGGCAACTTAGCAACCATAGCGTCTTGTGGTGTTAGCTGATATTTACCGCCAAAAGGCATTGTTACAGTGCTTGCACCGATACTTGCGTCGAAACGTTCGCTAAGTCCTATTTGTGAGCATACCTCTAACCTATTTAAGTTTTTAATAAACGCATCTTTTTTAGATAAGCCTTTTAAATCGCAAGGCACTTGCTCAATATAATTATTTTCTAAATCTGGAGCAGTAATATAAGCATTTGCATTTTGTGTAACACCATTTGTGTTTAAAAATTCACGGCTTAAATTAACTACTGTGTCACCCTGCCAATTCATAGTTAATCGTGGACTTTCTGTAACAACTGCAACTTCAACGGCTTGTAGATTTTCTTCTTTTGCAAGGTCGATAAACTTTTGAACATCTTTTTTATCTACAACAACTGCCATTCTCTCTTGAGATTCTGAAATTGCAAGTTCTGTAGCGTCTAGTCCCTCATATTTTTTAGGCACATTGTCTAGTGTGATTGTAAGACCGTCTGCAAGTTCGCCAATAGCAACACATACGCCACCTGCACCAAAGTCATTACAACGTTTTATAAGTGTAGACACTTCGCTATTTCTAAATAATCTTTGGATTTTTCTTTCTGTAGGAGGATTACCTTTTTGAACTTCAGCACCGCAAGTTTCAATCGACTCAGTAGTATGAGCTTTTGAAGAACCAGTAGCACCACCGCAACCGTCACGGCCTGTAGCACCGCCTAGTAAGATGATAACATCACCTGCTAGCGGGGTTTCTCTTATAACGTTTGCTTTCGGAGATGCACCAATTACTGCACCTATTTCCATTCTTTTAGCAACGTAACCACTGTCGTAAAGTTCTGTAACTTGTCCTGTAGCAAGCCCAATTTGGTTACCGTATGAGCTGTAACCTTGAGCCGCTCCAACTGTGATTTTACGGCTTGGCAATTTACCGTCTATAGTATCTTTTAAAGATAAAGTAGGGTCACCGCTACCAGTAACACGCATCGCTTGATATACATATGCTCTACCTGAAAGTGGATCACGAATTGCACCACCTAAACAAGTTGCCGCACCACCGAAAGGCTCTATCTCTGTTGGGTGATTGTGAGTTTCATTTTTAAATTGAACTAGCCATTTTTCCTCTTTGCCGTCAATAGTAACAGGCACTTCAATTGAACAAGCGTTTATTTCTTCGCTTACGTCAAGGTCTGGAATTAAACCTCTTTTTCTAAGCAGTTTCATACCCATTAACGCAATATCCATTAAGCAGATATTTCTGTTTGTATCTTCGCCGTAAACTTCACTTCGAGCCTCTTTATATTGGGCTAAAGATTTTTTTATCTCGTCAGTTAAAACGCCGTCTTCAATCTCGATATTATCAAGAGTAGTTAAGAAAGTTGTGTGACGGCAATGGTCTGACCAGTAAGTATCTATAACTTTTAATTCTGTAATTGATGGATTTCTTTTTTCTTCATCTCTAAAATAGCTTTGACAAAATTTTAAATCAGAAAGTGTCATAGCAAAACCCATAGAACCATAGTAATTTGTAATTTCATCGTCTGTAAAGTTTATGAAATTTTCAATTCTCATAGTTTTTTGTGGTGTGTTTATATCAAGATTTAACGTTGTAGGTTTTTCAAGTTTTGCAACTCTTGACTCAACAGGGTTTACAATATATTTGATTACTTTTTCAAAATCGTCTTTTGAAATGTCGCCAGCTATAGCAATAACTTTCGCAGTTATAACTTGTGGACGATCTCCTTGTGTTAAAAGAGATACGCATTGAGCCGCACTATCTGCTCTTTGGTCGTATTGTCCTGGTAGATATTCAGTTGCGAAAACTTGGTAATTTTCATCAACTGGGAATACTTCATCATATACTATATCTTGGTTAGGCTCAGAGAAAATTGTATCTCTTGACTTTTCAAATTCCTCTTTACTCAAACCGTCTATATCATATCTATTAGCAAGCCTTAAATCTGTTATTTCTTTTAAACCTAAGTTGTGGCGTAAGTCCCACATTAATTGTTTTGCTTCAATATTAAAGCCATCTCTTTTTTCAGTAAATATCCTTATAATACTTGACATATTTAAACCCCCATATGTTTATTAAAGAAATTTTACCACAAATTCATAAACTTTTCAAGTATTGTTAAACTTTATTTGACACTTACTTTTTAGGCTTTTTCTCTTTTACGTCTTTTATTATACGTGCTATAATAGGCGAAAAAATTGCTAATATAGGTGTGTAAACAAGAATAGGCAACATCATAATCAATCCTCTTGCATCTCCAGGGTGAAATTCAAAATAAAAATAAGCAATTACACCTGTTATACCTAAAATAAAAATGGACGCAAATTTTAACACTAAAGTAATTATAGTGTAAGGAATTATTTTTTTAGTAGGATATGAAAATATAATTGATAACACAAGGATTAACGCCATTGTTACATATATAAAATCACCAAAAATCGTGCCAAATATGACTATTGCATCATATAAAACTATATGTAAAAAACATAATAAAAATTGCTTTAAATAATTTTGGTTTTTTGCAGTTAAAAGTGACATTACAATACACCTCTTTAAGTTTAGTAATTTAAATCTTTCCTTACACTATAAAAAGATTTAAGCTATTAATATTGTTATTAAACTAGTTATAGTAAAATAGTATAATATTAAATCGCTAATATCAAGTGTTTTTCACTTAATAATAAATTTTTGTATAACTTTACAAAATATATGTTTTTAATTTAGTTATAATAATACCAAAAACTGCTACACGTTTTATAATGTAGCAGTTTTTCAGCAATAAGTTAAAACTTTATCAAACTTAACCCCTTGCTTTTTCATAATAAAAATATTTATTACATATGTAAGCTCATTTAATTTCTATTTTTAAGTGTTCTAATTCTTTTTCAGCATTCATAAATATTTTTAATGTCCTATCCGCATAATCTCCTAAATATCTTCTACTTACACTAAAATTTTCCCAATAAATCGTCAATGGTAAATCCACCCAACCCACAAGACAATCCCATAACGCATCTAAATTCTCCCCATAATGATCAGGAAAATTCAATTTTTCTTTTAGTTCATTATGCAAATTTTCTCTTGTAGTTAATTCTGAGCCATTCAAAATTGCTATCATTTTCACCACTCTTTTATCACTTTATTTGACTTTTATAAAAGTTTCATAATGATTTATTGTTTTATATATTAATCCATCATACGAATAAATCAGTCTATCATGCCCTCTACGTCCGTGGATTTTCTTGTGACCACGTTCAATCTCTATATGTTAAAACTTAAAATTACAAAAATAGTAAAGCAATCATTTATACTATAAATTTCCTCAATTGAAAAATACGCATCATTATTATTTATTATCTCATACATAAATAATTTCCTTTCTTATTTAAATTTCTGTTTCAAGTAACTCTGTGTAAGAATCTGTGCAAACTCTTATGGCTCTACAAATTATTTCAGCTTCAAACGGTGTTGCAACTAGCGTCACTCTGTATAATTTTTCGCCATTTTTACTTGTGTAGTCTTTTATTTCAAGTGTATGATTAAAATAATCATAAGGTCTATCTGCGTTATGTTTATTTGGCACTCTATATTCCTGAAAAAAATCGCTTAAATTCATTTTTGAACAATCAAGAAAACTGATTCTCACTTCTGTTTCATTATTATGATATGTTAAGTTTAAATTTTGAAACCAATTATCTATTTGCATACTTTCAATTGTGGCTTCAGTCCATGCTAATTCATTAATTAATTTTTTCACTATATTTTTCATAAAACTCCTTTCACTCTAATAAATCATACTTTATATGCCCCAATGGGTCTTTATAATCGACTATATTACCATTGATATCTAATAAATTTCTATTTGTGTCATAAATATGAATATGGGTATATTGCGTAACGTTATCAGGGGGATCTATTCTAATAACAACTTGTCCATCGTTATTTTTAATATGAATAAATCTATTCCCTGTACTGGTTGTGTTATCATAATATTTCCACCCGTTAGGTTTTAATTCATAAAGTTCTCTTGGCGTCAACTTTATTATTTCGCTAGGCTCCATTCCGTCTAATAATTTTACAACTTGAGCAACTTCATCAGAATTTTTAGACATTTTCAAAAGTTCATCATAATCAGCTTTAGTTATCTTTTGCGGATTGCTTAATATTTTATCTATAGATTTTCTTATATCATCATTTTTAGATAAAGCTTTAGCCATATCAGGGTGAATCTTTGCGGCATTTTTTAATACATCTACAACAAAAGGAATATTATCAATATTTTTAAGAACAACTTTAGATACTTTAGAAACACCTTTTGCTATATCACCAGCAACTGGAACGATTCCTGCTGCACTTAACAACGCAAATCCCCATTCACCATGTCCAGCATTTCCAACAACATCTCTTGCATCTGCTACAACACCAACATAAGGGATAAGCCCACTCGTAATTTGCCCTATTAAAAGAGGTACACTGTCAGTATCTTGTATAAAATCTCCAGTTAGTAACCCTAAGAAAAAATCTCCCGTATTTTCCCAACCGTTTTTATCATACACATATGGACTGCTTCCATTTGCAATTTCTTGTAAATCGTTTAGATGATCACCATCATAATTTGCATTTAATGGATCAAACCATCTATCAACTTCATCACCATCTGTTATGCCATCGCCGTCTGTATCCAATCCTAAAATATCTGTTCCTAAAATTACCTCTTCGGAATCATATAAACCATCATTATCTGAATCTGCCTTAGTAGGGTAAGATTTTATTTTTCCACGAACTAAAAATTTAGTTTCGCCTTCTTCTAATTCAGTTACAACTGCAACTATAATTTCTTCGCCGTCAAGCAGTCCGTCTCCGTCAGTATCTGGGTTGTTTTTATCGGTTTCAATTTTAACGCCGTTAAACGCAACCATATTTTCTTCGTAATAATCTGATATGCCGTCACCGTCTGTATCAGCAAACATATTAATTCTTTCGCCAATATCTCCATAAATTTCGGTTAATTCCTGAGCTACACTTGCATTGTAAAATTTACCAGATGTATTAGTAGCCAAAGTTCTCAATTGTGTGTTATAACTACCTAATTCAACAGCATATAATTTTATATTTTCTTCAAGTAGTTTATTTGCCACACTTGTATACTTGCTTGAATCCATTGACGCACCGTCAGTTAATACTATTATCGACCTAAATATTGTATCTTCTTCAACGTGGGGACTAAATAAATTTAATGCATCTTCTATGGCAGTATACATATATGTAGCACGAATACTAGAGGTAAACCTCCCATTATCTATAGCAGTTTTTGCCGCTTCCTTATCTTGCGTTAGTGTTTGCGTTAATATCGTTGTATAACGTTCAAATTTTACTATCCCTATTTCAGTATCTTCTGGCAAGTTTGCAATTAAATTTTTAGAAACGTTTAATCTCTGATTTTGACTATCATTAATAGACATACTCTGCGAATCATCAATAACTAAAACAACTTCCATACCTGTATATTCTTTATCGCTCCAAACATCACGCCATGTAAATGCTTGGTCGAAAATTTGTCTATCTATTAATATGTAGGTTGAAAAGTGATTTACAACGGCACTTGCAACATTATTTGTTATAGTTGTTTGTAGCGGTTCAAGTTCTTGAATTTCTTCATTAAAATAATATATAGTTGGGTTGAAGTTTTCGTTTTGTAATAAACCACTATCAAATTCAAAACTTATAGTGGCTTGGTTAAATGTGCCATCTACTGTAAAATCGTAGGCAGAACCAATATAACCTGGAATTGTAGTAGGAAATAATATATCATTAACTACTTTTTCAACTTTTAATGACTGTGCTTGTGTACCTGTAATGTTTAGTGAAACAGAAGCTTTTACAGTGTCGGTTTCTTCATTTTCTAAATTAATATCAAATGCTTGGTTCGGTATTAACGGATTAGTTCCAAATTTTATTTCTTTTCCGTCGCTTAGTCCGTCGTCGTCTGTATCAAACAGTAGAGGGTCTGTATTATAAGTGTTAATTTCCTCATAATC
>CAYJFG010000026.1:16057-22634 GCA_964369305.1 uncultured Eubacteriales bacterium | reverse complement strand
ATTTACCGCTTTTTTCAAATCTTGCACAAGTTTGATTTAATTTATCATCTTTAAAATTACCTACTTGAACACTTCCATCTGTAGCCCTAAAAGATATGCCAAAACCGTCTTTTTTATCGTCTTTAAAATTTCCAGCGTAATTTACACGCCCATTTTTATAGTAAGACACACCGAAGCCGTTTTTCTTCTCACCGTTAAAACTTCCTTCGTAAACTTTTTTGCCATTTTGGTCTTCAATTTTATTTACATTTTGGTTTTCTTCTATTTTATCTTTTGTTTCTACTTTTTCATCTTCTTTTTTATCAGTTTTAACTGAATTTTCTATAGGTTTTTTATTTTCAATTTTTAAATTTTCATCAAACTCAGTTGCCAATTTTTCAATATTAAATTTTATATCATTTATATTTTTTTTCAAATCATCTTGATTAAATATAAACTTTGCTTTTTTTCTTTCGTCTTTTTCATCTCTTTTTATATTAAAATCAATATCGTTTTCGTATTGTTTTAAAATTTCATTCCATTTCTTATAGCTTTCATCGTCGCAAAAATATGAAATACCTTTTGAAGTATTTGCAACTACTTGCGGTGAAATTTCAAGCACTAAATCTTTTAAAATCTTTTCGTCTTGCGGAATTACAACGCACTTTAACACTTGTGGTTTTTTGTCGTTTTCCTTATATAAAGCAAGCGTTGCAATTTTATCTGTAATTAATGGAACTATTGTAATATACGGTTCTAATGCTAAGCCGTCAAAATACTTAACGTTTTCAATTACATGGTCGTTATTTAAATTGATTTTCTTTTGAATTGCTCCTGCAAAATCTGTTACTTCTATAGCGTAATTAAATTTACCGTTTATTACTGAGGTTTGCGTTGTTTTACCATCGTTTTCCTTTTTCCATTTTAATGGCTTATTTTTTTCCATAAGATATTGATATCTTACAGTTTCACCAAAAACATTTAGGAATACTTTATCCTTTTGTCTTTTAAGATTATTCTCAAAGTAATTTTTACGCATACTAAAAAACACATCGCAAACTTTCTCTTTTTCATAATCTGAAAGCAGATGAATTGTATAATATACAACATTATTATCAAGTTGTGGATACGTTAAAATCGACATATATTAATAACCTTTCTTAAAAATTATCTTTTTCTCTTATTTCTTCCATTTCTTTTGCAATTAACCTAGTAGCATACCTAATGTCTGGTTTTTCGCCGTCAAGCTTTAAATCCTCAACTGTTAAAAGCCTACCATACGTTACTTTTGTTTTGCTAAAAGCCTTTACTGGTCCTTCGTTTTTAGCAGTTATACACGCTACTAAAATTGGCACTTGTGTTTGAGCTGCCAAAAGTGCTGCTCCTGATTTAACTCTTAAAAGTTTACCATCTTTTGACCTTGTACCCTCGGCAAAAATCCCTAGTACTTCACCATTTTTTAAAACTTCTACAGCCGTTGCCATACCTGTTTCTTGAGCATTGCCACGCACTACTGGGAACGCTCCTAAACCCTTTAAAAAGTAACTTGTAAATTTATTTTTAAATAGTTCTACTTTTGCCATAAATCTTATTTCCCTTTTTTGCCCCATGCCTATTAACAATGGGTCGCAATATGATAAATGGTTACTGCAAATTATGCAACCACCCTCACTTGGCAAACTATTTTTATTAGTATGTTCAAATCTGTAAACTAATTTATAATAAGGTGTGCATACTGTTCTTGCAAAAACGTACCAACCTCTGTGTTTTTTCTTTTCCATTTTCATTTCCCTTGTATTCCTGTAGTCATTACATCTACTAGTCTTTTTACTGATGTTTCTAACTGCTCGCCTGTTGTATCAATAATAACGCTATCTTCACATGGTTTTAGCGGTGCTATTTCTCTGTGAGAATCGTTATAATCTCTTGTTTCAATATCTTTTAAAATCTCGTCATAATCTGCTTTAACGCCACTTTCTAAAAGTTGGTCGTATCTTCTTTTTGCACGACATTCACTTGTAGCTGTTAAAAATATTTTAACTTGTGCATTTGGTAATACTACTGTTGCAATATCTCGTCCGTCCATTATAACGTTATTTTCTTTTGCTATATCTCTTTGTAAATCAAGCAAAAAATCACGCACGAGCGGTATTGCTGAAATGTCTGAGGCTTTCATTGATATTTGCGGTGTTCTTATTTTTCCTGACACATCTTCATTATTAAGTAACACTATTTGATTTCCATCTTTAAACGCAAGTTTTACCTCAATTTCTTTTAAAAGCTCTTTTACTTCTTCTATATTTTTTATATCTGTTCCTTTTATTACAGACGCAAGCCCAACAGCTCTATATAACGCACCTGTATCAACATAAATAAAACTTAATTGTTTTGCTGCTATTTTTGCTATTGTGCTTTTTCCTGCTCCAGCAGGCCCATCAATTGCTATAGATACCATTATACTTAATCTCCTCACTACTATTAAATCCAGCTACATATCCTGTTGAAAATGCAATTTGAAGATTAAATCCACCTGTGTATGCGTCAACGTCTATAACTTCGCCACTAAAATATAGATTATCTACTATTTTTGATTGCATAGTTTTAGGGTTAATCTCTTTAACATTTACGCCACCTGATGTGATAATTGCTTCTTCAATTACATTAAAATCTTTAACATTTATTTTTATACATTTTATAAGTTTAGCAAAGTTTAGCCTTTGCTCTTTTGTTATTTGATTACATTTTGTATCGCCTTTTATATCGCAATACTTTATTATAACATCAATCATCGATTTTGGGAATAACTCATTTAAAGAATTACAAAAGTTTTTATTACTAAACTTATCAAAGTCACGTTGTAGCCTATTTTCTAATTGCTCAAGGCTTAACGCTGGTTTTAAATCAAGCAAAATTGAATATCTGTTATTGCTCATATTTTTTAGATGAGATGACGCACTTAAAATAACTGGCCCACTTACTCCAAAATGAGTAAATAGAAGTTCTCCAAAGTCGCTATATATTTCTTTATTTTTCCCATTATCTATAACTTTGATTGAAATATTTTTAAGTGCAAGCCCTTGCAAACTTTTACAGAAATCTCCATTTGTAACAAGTGCTGATAGTGACGGACGAGGCTCTACAATAGTATGACCTAATTTTTTAGCAAACTTATATCCATCACCGCTACTTCCTGTAAGCGGATACGACACTCCACCAGTTGCAATTATAAAATTATGAGCTTTATATGTTGCACCATTTTCAACTACAACATAATCTATTTTATTATCATCGTTTAAAAATATGTCTTCAACTGCACTATGTATTACTTTAATTTTATATCTCCTTAATAAATTATAAAATAAGTCTACAACGTCCATTGCTTTATCTGATGTTGGGAAAACTCTGTTACCTCTTTCAGTTTTTAATTTAAGCCCATTTTCCTCAAAAAATTCTATTGTGTCAAGTGGCGAAAAACTCCTAATTGCACTATACATAAATTTACCGTTTGTTGTAACTGATGATATAAATTCTTGCTCACTACAATTATTTGTAATATTACATCTGCCCTTGCCTGTAATTAATAACTTTCTGCATATTTTACTTTTTTTCTCAATTATTAATACATTTGCTCCATTTTTTTTAGCGGTTACTGCAGCCATTACAGCACTTGCTCCGCCTCCTATAATTATTACATCGTAAATACTAAATCACTTCTTTTCTCACTCGTTATTTTCTTCTATTATCTCTGAGGTTTTAGCATAAACATTATATTCGTCCCACACTTGTTCAAGTTGTGAAAAGGTATGTTTTACACTTTCTTTTTCTTTTAAAACTGTAGCAACTAGTAATGCATTTATCATGCTAAGTGGTGCAACGAGCGAGTCTACAACTGTTGCCATTCCGCTTTTTGCTAAAAGTACATAATCAGATGGTGCTATAAGTGGTGACACCATGCTATCTGTTAATGCTATAACTCTTGCTTTTCTGCTTGATGCAAACTTCATCGCCTCAACTGCTGTATTTGAGTATCGTGGAAAGCTTATACCTATTATAACATCTTTTTCGTTTATATGTATAAGTTTTTCGTATGTTTCAAGTGTGCTTGTTGTGCTTATAACATTTACATTACCAAAAATCAACCCTAAGTAATACCCTAGAAAATCTGCAAGTGCTTGCGAACTTCTAGTAGCGTAAATATATATTTTATCTGCACTTACTATGGAGTCAACTGCTTTTTCAAAATCCTCTTTTGAAGTTTCGTTTACTGTCATTTTTATTTTTTCGATATCTTGATTAAGTACTGTTTCTAATACATTTTTTTCGTCAATTCTGTTAGTTGAAACTTCTATACGCTCAACTGATGTTAATTTATCGCTTATCATTTCACGCATAGCTTTTTGTAGTTTTGGGTATCCGTCGTACCCTATTTCTACTGCAAACCTAACTACAGTAGACTCACTCACTCCTACTGTGTCGCCTAGTTTATATGCTGTCATAAAAGCTGCTTTATCGTAATTATGTTCTATATACTCTGCAATTCTTTTTTGACCTTTTGACATTTTGTCTTTTCTGCTATTCATTTTAAAGAATAAATGTTTTTCCATTTATAACATTACTCCTTTCATTAAAAATGTTTATTCTACTTAATTTTAATATGAATTAAGGAAAATTGCAAGAAAAAGTAAGATATTTTGTAATCTCTTTTTAAATTTTATAATATATACAGTACCATAATTATATAGCTTTTTATAAACCTTTGAAAAAGTCATCAAAACTACAAGAAAAGAACTCTTTTATAATTACTAAATCGCTTATTTTTATGTTAAGTTCGCCTGTTTCGTATCTTGAGTAAATATTGCGGGTAGTAGTTGAGCCGTGCAGTTGTAATTTAACAGCGACTTGCTCTTGTGTTAAATTAAGCGACTTTCTAATAGTTTTAAGATTTTTACCTATATTTAAATCTTGACGTAATTTATTCAATACAAACACCTTTTTCAGTTAATATTTTACGCATTATAAAACACTCCAAACTAACTAATGGTTATTAAAAATACCGCAACACGATATTACTCATGTTGCAGTATTTGATTATTTTAAATATTTACACTATTTAAATTAAACTTTCCATAATTCTTTAGCGTATTGTAAGATAGTTCTATCTGATGAGAACATACCAGCACGAGCAACGTTCATTAAACATTTTTTACCAAATGTTAATCTGTCGCTATAGTCGTTATTAGCTTGTATTTTAGCTTCAACGTATGATGGTAAATCTTCAAGGATATAATAGTGGTCAGCTTTATGCCAGTGTGTACCTTTTAATAAAGCGTCGTGAAGTTCAGCAAAACTTCCTTCACCAGTAGCACCGCCGTCATCAAATGTACCGTCGATTAATGTATCTAGTACTTTTTTAATATCAGGGTTACTATCATATATAGCTTTAGGGTCGTAAGAGTCTGCGATTTTTTCTATATCTTCAACTCTAGCACCAAAGATATATTCGTTTTCTTCGCCAGCTTCTTGTGCAATTTCAACGTTAGCACCGTCGTAAGTACCTAAAGTAACTGCACCGTTTAGCATAAATTTCATGTTACCTGTACCTGATGCTTCTTTACCAGCTGTTGAAATTTGCTCAGAAATGTCAGCTGCTGTAACTAGTTTTTCAGCGTAAGATACGTTGTAGTTTGAAACGAAGAATACTTTTAATTTATCTTTTGTATCTGGATCGTTATTTACAAGATTACCAATTTCGTTTATGAATTTGATAATAGCTTTTGCTCTGCCGTAACCTGGAGCAGATTTAGCACCGAAAATAAATGCTGTTGGATTCCACTCTTTTAGCTCACCGCTTTTTAATTTGTAGTATATATCTAAAATTGAGAAAGCGTTCATAAATTGTCTTTTATATTCGTGTAAGCGTTTAACTTGAATGTTGAATATAAAGCTTGGGTCAACGTCGAAATTATCGTGTTTTTTCATGTAAGCTGCAAGTTCAGCTTTTTTAGCGTATTTAATTTCGTTAAATTCTTTGATTTTTTCATCATTTATAGCAGGTTCGATATTTTTTAGTACTGATAAATCAGTAGCCCAGCTATCGCCAACTATGTCAGAGATAAACTCAGATAATTCTGGGTTGCAAAGACCTAACCATCTACGTTGTGTAATACCGTTTGTTTTATTTTGGAAACGTTCTGGGTAAATTTCATACCAATCTTTTAAAACGTCATCTTTTAAAATTTCTGTGTGTAACCATGCAACGCCGTTTACATAGCTTGATGCATATATTGCAAGACGTGCCATGTGTACTGATTTAATTGCATCGTCAATAATAACCATTGATTGTACTTTTTTATCGTCGTAACCTAAAGCTTTTAAGTCTTTAATTAATTTAGCATCAATTTTTACAATGATATCATAAATTTCTGGTGTTACGTCTTTAATTAACTCAAAGCTCCATTTTTCTAAAGCTTCTTCTAGTACTGTATGGTTTGTGTAAGCAAATGTTTTTTGAGCAATTTTGAAAGCTTCTTCAAAAGTTAAGCCATCGTTTTGTAGTAATCTGATTAACTCAGGAATAGCTACTACTGGGTGAGTATCG
>CAYJFG010000026.1:6988-16047 GCA_964369305.1 uncultured Eubacteriales bacterium | reverse complement strand
AGTATCGTTTAATTGAATTGCAGCGTGTTGTGCAAAGTCAGCGTATTTATTCTCACCGTATACTAATTTATATTTTCTGATAATATCTTGAAGTGATGCACTACTAAAGAAGTATTGTTGTTTAAATCTTAAAACTTTACCTTCGTAGTTATTGTCATTTGGATATAAAACTTTAGAAATATCTTCAGCTTTATTTCTATTTGCAACAGCTTCTTCATATTCGCAGTTATTGAATTTTTCAAAGTCGAAATCTTCTAAAGCTTCTGCTTGCCATAAACGTAATGTGTTTATGTTGTTAGTGCCATAACCGATAACTGCCATATCGTAAGGTACAGCGTATACAGTTTGGTCAGCAAACGCAATTTTAACTTTTTGACTATCAACTCTAATGCTCCATGGATCACCAAAGCTTTGCCAGTCATCACTCATTTCAGTTTGGAAACCATCAACGATTTGTTGTTTGAATAGACCGTATTTGTAACGGATACCGTAACCATCTAGTGGAACGTTGCAAGTAGCTGCACTATCTAGGAAACAAGCTGCTAGACGGCCTAAACCACCATTACCTAAAGCTGCATCGTCGATATCTTCAAATACATTGATGTCAATACCTTTTGAAGCTAGTATTTCTTTGATATCATCAAGAACACCTAAGCAATAAAGATTGTTGTACATCATACGACCCATTAAGAATTCCGCTGAGAAATAATATGCTCTTCTTTTATTAGCGTGATCCTTACGGCTTTCGTTCCAGTTGTCAGATATAGCTCCCATTATAGCTTTACCTACAACTAGATGAAGTTCATTAGCTGTTAAATCTTCAACAGATTTACAATACGCACTTTTAGCTATTAACTCCATACTTTCCATCATTTTGTTTTTTTGCGACATTTCATTTTCCTCCAGTCTGTCATAAACCCTGCATAAATTTTTAAGTCTTTTTGCCATTTTTTTAGTAAAGGCTCCGTCCTTAATACGCCACATCCAGTTACAACCTAGAGTAGATGGTATATTAATACGAGCTTCTGAACCTAAACCTAAAATATCTTGCATTTGAACAATTGCATAATCACTAATGCTTGAATATGCTGTTCTAATGATGCCCCAGTTATATCCTTCTTCTTTCGATAAATTACAATAATCACAAGCAAATTTAACGTCCTTTTCAGCCGCTACGTCAAACCAACCCATAATAGTGTCATTGTCATGTGTGCCTGAGTAAACTACACTGTTTGGTGTATATTTATGTGGTAAATAGTCGTTTGCTTCTGAACTATCAAAAGCAAATTCTAAAACTTTCATTCCAGGATAGCCTGACTCTTGTAAAAGTTCTACAACAGCTGGTGTTAAAAGTCCTAAATCTTCAGCGATAATTGGAACATCGCCTAAAGCTTTTTTCATTTGATTGAAAAACTCAATTCCAGGACCTACAAGCCATTCGCCATTTATAGCGTTGTCAGCTGGATATGGTATTGAGTAATAAGACTCAAACCCTCTGAAATGGTCAATTCTTGTAATATCAAATAATTTTGAATTTCCTTTAATGCGTTCAAACCACCATTTGTAATCTGTTTTTTCTAGATACTTCCAATCATAAAGTGGGTTGCCCCATAATTGACCTGTTGCTGAGAAGTAATCAGGTGGACAACCTGCAACACAAACTGGTTGTTTTTCATCATCAAGCCAGAAAACTTCGCTATTTGCCCATGTATCTGCACTATCCATAGCCACGTAAATTGGAATATCACCAACTATTAAAATTCCTAAAGAATTTACATATGCTTTTAATTTATTCCATTGCTTAAAGAATAAGTATTGAACAAATCCCCAAAATGCAATTTCATCTTTTAATTTTTCTTTATATTCTATTATTGCACTTTCTTTTCTAGCCTTAATATCTTCATCTGGCCATGAAGTCCATGCAAGTTCGTTAAAGCTTTTCTTTATAGCCATGTATAAAGCATAATCTTCAACCCAGTAGCTTTCTTCTTTTAAAAAGTTTTCTACCATAGCTTGTTCTGTTTTATCTTCAAATGTTTTATATCTTTCGTAAGCAGTTTTTAATACTTTAAATCTACTGTTGTAGATTTTAGCATAGTCAACATACTCAACGTTGTCACCCCAGTCATAACCAGTTATCTCTGAAGTTTCTAAAAATCCCTCTTTAACTAGTGTGTCTAAATCAATCATGTAAGGGTTACCTGCATAAGTTGAAAAAGACTGATAAGGTGAATCACCATAACTTGTAGGACCAACAGGAAGTATTTGCCATATTCTTTGCCCAGAGTTTTTAAGTGTGTTTGCAAACTCGTAAGCGTGTTTACCTAAAGTACCAATACCGTATGGTGATGGTAAAGAGGTGATAGGCATTAATATACCAGCATATCTTGCCATAAGAACATCTCCTAAAAATAAATTTAAATTTGTATTTTATACCATTGTTGATTGTATCATAATTATATAAATTTTTCAAGAGTTTTACATTAAAAATACCTTTAATTAATTTGTTAAAGCTAAATATAGTGCAAAATCACTTGCAAAACTTCTTACATCTTCACGTGTTTTAAACTTTTCGTTTTTAAACATTGTTTTGTAACATGATGTACCTTTAAAACTATCAACTGCAATATATACTAAACCGACTGGTTTTTCATCACTTCCACCAGTAGGACCTGCTATACCGGTTGTAGATACTGCAATGTCGCTACCACTTAGTTTTCTAACACCTATTGCCATTTGTGTGGCGGTGTGGCTTGAAACTGCACCGTATTTTTTTAGTATATCGCTATCGACTTTTAGTATGTTCTCTTTTATCTCATTTGCATAAGAGCATATCGAGCAATTAAACATTTGAGATGAACCAGACACATCTGTAATTTTTTTAGAAATTAAACCGCCTGTACAACTTTCAGCAGTAGACAAAATTAATTTATCTTTTATAAATTTTTCTACAACTAAATTACTTAAGTTTTCCCTTTTGATATTCTCTTCATTTAAGATATCTAAAAAACTTTCAATAGTTACGATGTCCATAAATTTAACTCCTTGTAAAAACAAAACAATAACACACATAATAACAAATTTTTTCAAAATGTCAAGTAAATATTAAAAAAAATTTGATTTTTTGTGTTTTAAAATGGTATAATTACTTTCAAATAAACATATAGTAGGTGATTTAATGGCGTGGTTTTTTATTGATGAAATTTTAAAAGATGATAATGTAATTTTAAGCGGAGAAACGGCAAAACATATTTCAAAATCTCTTAGAATGAGAGTAGGCGAAAACATAACATTATGCGATAATGCTTTAATAGAGCATAACTGCATAATAGAAAATATCGATAGTGAAAACGTATACGTTAAAGTTATTGAAAGTTCTAGTTGCAAAAACGAAGCAGACGTTAATTTAACGCTTTTTCAAGCATTACCTAAAGGCGATAAGATGGAAACAATTATACAAAAATCTGTAGAACTTGGTGTTTATGAAATAGTTCCAATTATAACTAGTAGGTGTGTATCTCGACCAGACCAAAAAACGCAAATTAAAAAAGTTAAGCGTTACCAAAAAATAAGTTATGAGGCAGCTTGTCAATCTAATAGAGGTATCGTCCCTAACATATCAAATTTTATGAATTTCAATGAGGTTTTGCCTAAATTAAATAACTTTGATAAAGTTATTGTTTTTTATGAGTGTGGTGGCGAAAGTATAAAAAAAATTATAAAAGGCAATGAAAAAAACATAGCAATTTTTGTTGGTAGTGAGGGCGGTTTTGATGTAAAAGAAATTGAAAAATTAAAGGAAAATGGAGCTATTTGTGCAACACTTGGCAAAAGGATTTTACGTGCCGAAACAGCCCCTATAACTGCAATTTCCGTATTGATGTATGAAACAAATAATTTAAATTAAAGGAGTAGAAAACAACATGAAAATAGGTATAATTTGTGCAATGAAAATAGAACTTGAGGGGCTTAAAAAATATATAGAAAATGCAAAAGAATACGAGTATACAAAATCAATATATATTACAGGCACTGTAAATAATGTTGAAGTTGTAGCTGTTGAATGTGGTATTGGTAAAGTTAATGCAACTATATGCACACAAGTAATGATAGATAATTTTAACCCAGACTATATAATAAATAGCGGTATAGCAGGCTCGCTTTCTTCAAGTGTTGGAATTGCTGACATTGTAATATCTGATAAAGTTGTGCAACACGATATGAACATGATGGCAATAGGACATAAAAGAGGCGAAATATCTTTTAACGATGAAGAAAAAACTTATATATACGCAAGTGATTTTTTAAACGAAAAGCTATTAAAAGCAAGTAGCAAATTAAAAGATACAAAATCAGTAATAGGCACTGTAGCAACTGGCGATATTTTCGTAGCTACAGTTGAAAAAAGACATAAAATTTCAAAAGAATTTAATGCTTTAGCGTGCGAGATGGAGGGCGGTGCAATTGGGCAAACAAGCTACAGAAACAACATACCATTTTCAGTTTTAAGGTGTATTTCTGACGACTTTGAAGAAAAATATTTTATGGATTTTGATAAGTTTGCAGTAATTGCATCTGACAAAACTATAAGTATATTGACTGACTTTTTAAATTCTTTTTAATTTAATTATAAAGTCTAAAACCTCACCAAACTCTAAATGTTTAACTATATATTTTTTACGTCTTTCTCCGTAAACGTAAATATATATATGGCAAGTTTTATTTTTCTTTTGAAAAAAACTTTGCTTTAAAATTGTATATTGAATTTTATTTGATTTTATAATATTTTCACTTAAATTCATTCTTTTAAAACCTCTTGCTATTACGTAGTTGTCTTTTGTAATAGCAAGAGATGTTTTTTTATATGCAAAAATTCTAAAGACAAACCAAATAAAAAGAATAGTAAAAGATAGTAATAAGCCTAAATGCAAAAATTCTCTGTAAATACCTATTTTGAGCAAAATATAATATATTGGCACTACCATAAGTATACAGATAATCGGTAGATATATAAAGTTTTTAATCTTTTTAAATTTAGGCTTTATACTTACAATTTCATCAACTTTTATACCTATTAAATTTTCAAGTATTTTACAAACTTTTTCAATATGCTCGCACGCAATTAATAAACTTTTATCGCCTTTTAACTTTCCAATTCCAACTGTATACATATATGTTATTTTTACTTTTAATAACATCATTAGTAGCGTTTGATTAATAGAAATTACATTTATATTTTCAGTTCTTGTTGCAAATATACTCTTGTTTATAAATCCCCTTTTTGTAATTACAACGTCACCTTTAACAGTTGATTTAAAATTTGCATATCTAAAAATTTGCATAAATAACGCTATAAAAAAACCAAAAACTAAAAAACCTGCAATGTAAGCTGTGGCAGGCGGCAACCCTATTGACGCTATATAAACTGCTACATTTACACCTGCATATAAATTTTTTGAAAACTCTTGACCTAATATACTACCAGAGCGACTTACAAATGGTGCAAAAAACAAAATACCTACAATAGAATTTGACCACGAAATTGACATTATAAGAACTTTTAAAAAACTACTTCTATATTTAAACACTATATTCAAATGCACCTTAAACATATTATAAAAAAACTTTTCAGCATTTTTTATAGACAAGATAAACATTATATCACTTTTAAAATCTTTATAACTGCACGTATCAATATACACTTTAAACGCTGAAAAAATAAGCGGTAAAATACTTTTTTGTATATAAATAGATGTGCAGTTTTTATAAGGAATTTTAAAAGTGCTTTTTTTAATTAACCCATTTTTATAATAGAAAAAATCGTCAAAAAGCTTATATTTTTTATTCCTGTATTTTAAAATTGCAACAAAAACAATACTTAAAACAAATAAAAGATTTATGCTTAAATTCAAAACAATTTCTACAGTGTTAATAGGTGTAAATATTAAAGTTTGTATAAGCGGAAAAATAAATAAAAATGCAAATTTATAAAGATACGTGAATATCAAATATGGGTGACTTCTTGAAAACACTTTTTTCATTTCCTCACCCTGTTTTTTCTTATTTCCAAAGCACAGTTATACGTAATGCCGTCAATAACTATTCTAGAACCAGCCGTATGAATAATTAAACAATATATTTTTTTATAGGCTTGAAATGGTGTTTGCATACATTCAAAATATAAAATTTTGTTATAAGAAATATTGTAGATTTTTTTAAAAAATACACCTTTATTTATGCATATAAATCCCTCGTTAAATGTGTAAAAATAATTACTAAAAAGCAAAGCCGAATATATAGTTACTGCAAAAATATATATAATCGATATTCCTACACCAAATATTATTGATAAAGTACTGTTAAATACAAAAACACAACCGCATAGAAAGAATAAAAAAATAAAAAGTACTGTAAACCTTGCACGCCATACAAAGATAGCATTTTTAGATAATTTGTAGTTTTTATGCATAAAATCACCTCTTTAAAATAGTGTAATCAAAATTTTAAAAAATAAACTTAAAAAGTTGACTACTTGACGTCAACAAAACCACTATTTTGAAATATATTTGTATATATACTTTAAAAGAAAGGTGATGTTTTAATGGAAAAATTTATATTATTAGGTGCGTTTATATTTGTTGTTGGTGTAGTTTGTGGCGTTGCTATTATGTGTATATTTCTTGCTAGTAAAGATGAAAAATAACAAAAGAAAGGATAATAAAATTATGACAACTAAGGAATATTTAAATCAATATAGCAAGCTAAATGTACAAATAAACAAAGAGATTGAACGTTTAGCAAGACTTGAAAACTTCTTATTTAAAAAGGAGCTTAAAAACGTAAATTTACAAAATCACACAATAAAAATAATAACTTTAAAAAAAGAAATTAATTGTAAAATTGATAATCTGTATAAATTAAAAGAAAGCATAAAATGTAAAATTAACAAAATATCAGACGAAGTACAAAGAAAGATATTGATACTAAAATACATAAACAGTTATTCTTTTAAGGAAATAGCAGTAATTTTAAATTTATCATATAAATGGACTTGTATTTTACACGGTAAAGCATTACAAAAAATCACATTATAAAGTATTATATAACACCAAAAAAGAAAGGAAAATTTAAAATGATTCAAGGGACAACTCCAACAGTTAGAGTAAAAGGAAACCCATATTGGATAGAAAATGCAAGCTTAATTTTTGTATCTTTTGTAGATAGTGTTAATAATAAAAAGATATTTACAAACCCTACTTTCGACTTAAAAGAACACGCATTTTTATGCAAGTTTTCACAAGAGGAAACAAACAATTTTAAAGGAAATTTAACAGTTGAAGTGCAGTACACATTTAACGACGGTTCAGTTGCCAAAACTTACAACGGAAACATAGTTGTAACTTCATCTCAATACACTTCACCCTCAAACGCAAGCGGTGGTGTTGATGAAAGTATAGACGCTCATTTAACTATACAAGATGAAGTTATACTAGTTTCTAAAGAAAACAGCTTAATATTAGTAGTGCAAAACTTATCGGAAATTAAAAGTCCTGCAAAAGATAATATATATTACGAAAGCCAAACAAATTGCCTTTATATATATAATGGCACAACATTTGAAAAAATAACAGATAACGTTTTAGACGCTCCACGCAACGATAAATCTTATGTAAGAAATAATAATCAGTGGATAGAAAACACTGCAATTTCTACAAAAGAAACTACTGAGGTTGATTTTTGGCAAGGTTATCAAGCAGGAGAACTCGAAGACGGACTGTATAAATTTATAGGCGAAGAGTACACGCTTAATAACTACTTACATTCAACAAGTGGTGGCGACCCAAATAACACGTTATTTGCAGGATATGTAGACCCATACACCGATACTAGACCTTGTGCTGAAACTGGAAACTACCTTTGTATGCTAGTAAGGCAACACCCATACACAACTGATGGAAAAGTGCTTATTATAGACCGTGAAACAGGAAATATCTTAAGAGCGATATCTAACAATACTTACGACCCAGACGCAGATATGTATAGAGTTTATGTCGACGAACCTAAATCCATTACAACTACAATAGCTTCAAGCAATGGTATTTTATATACATCAGATATAGGAAATACTGTACATAAAATAATCATAGATGAAGCCATAGAAAACAATGATACTAATATGCAAATAATCACACTAGATACTTCTTACACCTCTAATTATACAACCAATATAAGGGGTATTAATAACTATAGCTTATCCCCTGCTTTCAACATAAGTAATGACTTTATAACTAATAATGGTATATTCGCAGTTATAACATATAATGGAACATTTGAAGTTCATTTTATATCAAATGATGGAACAGCTACAAAAATATATAATCAAACAGCTAAGAGTTCTTTTGAGATTTTAAATATGTTTAAAGTAGATAAAATTAACAATAGGTTGTACTACTATGATATATACGCAGGAAAAGTTTTAATATTTAATAGCTATGTAGAAAGTAGTATTACAGAAATAGATATTTCTAGTAGCCAATCATCGCCAACCTATTTAACCCACGAGAATGCTAGAATGGCTATATCTCAAAATAAATTACTTATTATTTCACCAATTTGCATAAACAATAAGTATAATATGACAGTGTTAATTATTGATTTAAATACTTTTGAAATACTTAAAAAAGAGATTGTTTATAATCAAGTATATAGAGTTTGGTCAATAGCTTTTAATTTAGTTGAGCATCAAAATAAAATATTAACAACATTAAATTTTACACCTAGTACCTCTGCTATAATAGATATGTTAGGTATAATAAATATTGATATGTTAAATAACTCAGTACAAACTTACGAACTTAGTACAAACACGGAAATTAAATGGGTACCAAATATTACAAGCGACAATAAATTTATAATACCTGTTATAGAAGAAAACGACAGGTTATCTACTATTGTATATGATGTTGTTTCAAATAATGTTCAAATTAAAAAATCTGATTTTTTAACAATATCTAACGACTACTACTGCTCAAGCTTGTTTGCTAATAATTACTATTACG
>CAYJFG010000026.1:0-6978 GCA_964369305.1 uncultured Eubacteriales bacterium | reverse complement strand
TTTCAGCTATACAAACGGCGATGATGGTTATTTAAAAATAGACGATAAAGGAAATATCGTGTTAAAACAATCGCTAGATAAAAAAAGCGGAAGCACTGGCATTTTTATTGAAAAAGATAATCATGCTGTTTTAGTCCCTAACACAATATCTGCTAAAGCTAAAGTCTTACATTACATACATACTTCTGATGACGTTATAGGACATAAAGAGGTTGGATATATAGTACCAATTAATCTTTCAAACGACAGAAATAAAAAAGATATTTTTATAGATGACGTGCCAAAAGCATTAACCGCATTATCTAAAACAGTATCGGCACTTGTAAGCAATAACGAAATAATTATCAGAAATTAGGAGGTAAAACACATGAAAATATTATACGGCGATACAGTACAATCAAAAGCAAGAATTATAAACCCAAACGAGCGAAACATCTCAACGGACGCAATTAAAAGCGACTTTGGCGGTATTGGTAAACTTGAAAATGTAAGTTTTAGAAACAAAGCAAAAACAAAAAACAGGTTTGCACACGTTTTTTGGAGTAAACCCTCAATGCTCAGCGTAGAAGAAGCAAGGTGGAATATTGGTAATCAATACGAACTTACTTTACCGCTTGCAATGTTATCGCTTGCACTTTTAAAACAGCATAATCAAGAAGTAGTGCTTTACACAGATAAAAAAGGCAAAGAACTACTAGGCGACTTAGGTTACGACAAAGTGTATGAAGTTTTAGAAGATATAACAATATCAAAAGATTTTTGGGCGTGTGGTAAAATTATAGCCCTTAAAAACGAACCACTAGACAGTACAATAATAGATACAGACTTATTTTTATACGACGGAAATTTAATAGATAAATTATCTCTTTTAGACGTTGCAGGCTCGCACGAAGAAAATACAAACTCTTACATTCAACTCTTACAATGGGGTGCATCTTTAATGAATTTAAAAGGAGATAACAGCACATCAACAAATACAGGATTACTCAAAATTAATGATATTAAAAAGAAGTTCCCATTTACTCAAAAATACTTACGATTTGTAAATCAACATGGACATGGATATGACCTAGAAAGAATGATACGTTTAGGCGGTGGTGCATACTGCCCTGACTTGCTTTGTGAGCAATACAACTTCCACAAAACTTGTAGCCCTGAACACTTAATAGAAGTGAGCGAAGATAGAGAAAAAGACTACGGACTAACACATTTAATAAGTTTTGAAAAGTACTTAAAAATTCCATATGTTATTGAAATTTTAAAAGAAAAATATCCTACATATCATCAAACGCTTATTAAAATATGGGAAGATTTAAACTTTAGCGTTGAGTACAATATTGATGAATTGTCAGGCGGTGAGTAAATGCCTTTACAGATAGATTTAGTAGTTTTTATAAGCCTTGCTCTAACGTGTCTTTCAACTAGTTTTGCTATATTTTTTGGAGCAAAAGCACGTCAAAAAGATATCTCTTTAGATGATAAATTAGACGCTGAAAATATGGCTATAATGATAAATGAATTAAAACATTTAAATAGTAACTTTATAGAATTTAAAACAACGTTTACATTGAAAGTTGAAAGCATAGAAAAGAATACAAGAGAGAGTGAAAAGGAAATAAACAAAAAGCTAACTTTAGTAGAAGCCAGTGCAAAATCGGCTCATAAAAGAATAGATAATTTAGTTTAAAGAAAGGATAATAAAATGAATAATAGCAAATTAGTAGTTCATACAAATATATCACCAAATAAAACAGTAAACAGGAACCATAAAATTGATACTATCTCAATTCACTGCGTTGTCGGACAAGTTACAGCTGAAACTCTTGGAAATATTTTTAAAAGTACGTCTGCAAGTGCAAGTTCAAATTATGGAGTAGATAAAGACGGCAGAATAGGTATGTATGTAGAAGAAAAAGACCGCTCGTGGTGTACTTCTTCATCATCAAATGACAATAGGGCAATTACAATAGAGGTTGCAAGTGATACAACGCACCCTTATAAAGTAAATAATATAGCGTATAATGCACTTATAGATTTATGCGTTGACATCTGCAAAAGAAATGATATTAAAGAACTAAAATGGAAAGCAGATAAATCACTTATAGGAGAAACTGAAAAACAAAATATGACAGTTCACCGTTGGTTTGCAAATAAAGCTTGCCCTGGAGATTACTTATATAATCTACATAGCGACATAGCAAAAAAAGTTAATGAGAGATTAAACTCAGACACTCAAACAAAAGCACCAACACTACAAAAAACCACTACATATCCTCAAAGTATAAAAGGTGTTCAGTTATGGCTTAATGATAATTTTAACGCTGATTTAGTAGTTGATAATCTTTATGGTACATTTACTAAAAAAGCAATAGTTAAAGCATTTCAAATTACACTTAATAGTCAATATAATAAAAATTTAATTGTAGATGGTATTTTTGGTACAAAAACAAAAAACGCAGTTATTAACCTTAAAAAAGGAGATAACGGCGATTTAGTAAAAGTGCTACAATGTGCTTTAATTGTAAGAATTTACGAAACTGGCGGACTTGATGGAATTTTTGGAGATGAAACGAAAAAAGCAGTTACATCTTATCAAAAAGCTTTAGGGCTTGTAGATGATGGAATTGCTGGGAAAAATACGTTTGAAAAATTATTAAGATAAAGGAGAATATAAAATGTTAAACAATTTAAAAGAAAAAATGTCTAGCTGGGCGTTGTGGCTGTCTATTGCATCACTTATTACTTTTTGTATCAAAGAGTTTTCTGGTGTTGATATTGATGCAACAGTTGATAATTTTCTAAATGTCTTACTACCTGTTTTAGTTGGATTTGGAATAATCAACAACCCTAATTCAAAAAGTAGTATGTAAATATTTTAGACAAAACCTAAAGTTAAGGGTATTCCTACACAAACAGAATACCCTTTTTGTTATTTATTTTTTAGAAAAAAGCCCTGAAAATACACCACTTATAGAGTCCACAATCCCTTTAGGTACTCTTTCTTGACATCTTGCCATATCAATATAACAAATATCTTTTATGTTTTCAATAATATAAGTAGGAGAATTAGACCCTATAACTATATACTTATAATTCTTTTTAACTTGTATACGCAAAATATAAACTTCGCTCATTTTAGCTGGTTTAAATTTATAAAAGCTTTCAATATTATGTGATATAGGATTTTTCTCAAGCGTTTGCATACGATAAATTGTTACGTATGAAGATACATGGTCATCAGCAGTACTTGTATCGTATTCGTAGCTATCTTCAACACGAACTTTACAAACTCCACAAGTTCCGTCATTTAAACTATTAACAATTTTTTTCAAACCAGACTTTGCAAAAATTCCAACTTTTTGCCCTTTAAGTTCGCTTGCTAAACTTGAACTTAGTGCCTCATATTGCAAAGAGTTTATATCCATTATAGGTAATATTTCAACACCACATTTTACACAACTTTTTGCATTATCTTCGTTTTTTGCTCTACAGTAAGCACATTTCATAATAAGTGACTCCAATCTATTTTATATGTAAGTTTTATAATATTATACCACAGTAAAACAGAATACAAAATAGCATAATTGTAAATTTTATAAAAATATTTCAAGCATTAAACTTGTATTTTTTCATAATAATTGATTTATAAATATTAAATAAAAAAAATATTTATTTATACTGCTTTACAACTGATAATTTTTTGTATATAATGTATGTATCAAAATAAAATCTTTGGGGCGAGGTGCAACTCCTCACCGACGGTAATTGCTTTTTAGCATAAGCCCGTGAGCGAAAGCTGATTTGGTGCAATTCCAAAGCCGACGGTATAGTCCGGATGAAAGAAGATTTACACAAGTTTATTTATGTGTTTTCGCTCCGCTAAATTTAGCGGAGTTTTTTCTTTTTTATTATCCCATTGCAAAAAAGGAGAAAAATTTATGTTAAGCAAAAAACAAGTAGTATCACCTAGAACAAGGCAAGAAAATTTAAGACGAAACTGCACCATAGCAGTCCTTACGGCGTTAGCTTTTTTATGCGTAGCGTTAATCAACATACCTGTAGTATTATTTTTAAGGTATGAACCGAAAGACGTTATAATAACGCTTGCTTCATTAGTATTTGGTCCTGTTAGTGCTATATTTATGAGTGTAGCCGTAGCCTTAATTGAAATGGTGACAATAAGCTCTGAAGGTCCTGTTGGTATGATTATGAATATTTTATCTACATTATCTTTTGTATTGCCTGTTTCATTTCTTTATAAAAAAAGAAATAATGTAAAATTTGTGGCAGGTGGTCTAGTTATAGGTTCAATTTTTATGTTAGTAGTTATGTTACTTTGGAACTTCTTAATAACTCCTATGTATATGGGCGTTCCTCGAGAAGCCGTTGTAGATATGCTACTACCTGTATTTACACCATTTAACCTATTAAAAGCCGGTATTAATAGTGCTTTAATACTTTTATTATTACCTGTAATTGGAAAACTTAAAAATTTAAATTTAATTGAAAAAGAAAAAGAAAACAAAGAAAAGTTAAAAATAAACCCTGTTTCAGTCTTTATAGGTATCTTTCTATTAATAACTTGTTTATTAGTAGTAATGGTATTAAACGGAACAATATAATAGTAAGGTGGAGAATATGAATAAAATTAAAATCGCAAATTCAAGCTTAGAAGTATCACAACTTGCACTCGGTTGCATGAGAATAGCAAACTCAACTGTAGACGAAGTGGAAACATTAGTAAAAAAAGCCCTTGACCTTGGAATTAATTTTTTTGATCACGCTGATATTTACGGCGGTGGAAAAAGTGAAGAGCTTTTTGGAGAAGTTTTACAAAGAAACCCAAATTTACGTAGTCAAATGATTATACAAACAAAATGTGCAATTGTGCCGAGTACAATGTATGATTTTTCAAAAGAACATATTATACAAAGCGTAAACAACTCGCTTAAACGTCTTAAAATTGACTATATAGACATTCTACTTTTACACAGACCAGACGCATTATGCGATCCTTTAGAAGTTGCAACAGCTATAAACGAACTACACCAAAGCGGAAAAATTAAACATTTTGGCGTATCTAACCACAATCCATATCAAATAGAACTATTGAAAAAATATGTAAAACTACCAATCTTATTTAATCAAGTACAGTTTTCAATTGTTCATTCAAGTATGATTGACAGTGGACTTAATGTAAATATGACTAATCCACAAGCTATTGATAGAGATGGATTTTTGCTTGATTACTCAAGACTTCACGACATAACCTTGCAACCGTGGAGCGTTTTACAAGCTTCGTGGGCTGAGGGTTGCTTTATCGACCACCCAAATTACAAAGAGTTGAACGTCGAGCTTGAAAAACTTGCCCTTGAATATAATGTTACAAAAGGTGCTATAGCAATTGCTTGGATATTGCGTCATCCTGCTAAAATGCAACCTATATTAGGTACTGCAAGCACTAATAGACTTAATGAACTTGCAAAAGCAAGCGATATAACACTTACTCGTGAGCAGTGGTATCGTCTTTACATGGCTTGCAATAAAAATTTACCGTAATTTTCAAATATAATTATAAGTTATATTTTAGCATCATATTTTCAATTTTAAATGCATTTCAAAAAATTACTTACACAACAAAAGACTGTACATTAGCTAATAAAGCTATTTTGTACAGTCTTTTAGTTTTAGTTATATAAGCACTAAAGCTTTTTTAGGGCAAAAATTTACGCACTTACCACATTTAATACAGATATTTTCTAATACATATGGTGCTTTATTATCTACTTGAACAAGTGCATTTACAGGACAAATATTAACACTTGGACATTTATGGTTTTGCGGGCAGTTTTCTTTTATTACAATTAATTTTTTAAGATTTTGCATAATTTGACTCCTTTTCATTACAATACGTTTCTTTAATAGTATTTAAGAGTATTAAAACTCTCTTGTCTTTTACATTATAAGTTATACTTTGAGCTTTCTTATCATAATCAAGTATTCCATTTGCTTTTAATATAGCTAAATGTTGCGATAATCCTGATTGTGTAATTTTTAATTTCTCAAGTAACGAACTAACTGTTTGCGGTTCTTTTGATAGTTCACATAGTATTAATAGCCTATTTTCATTAGCTACTATTTTTAATAGATTTGCTATTTCTTTTGCTTTAACTTTCATTTCTTCCATTAATTATTCCTCTTTATTCTTTAATTTACATATTCCTTGTGTCATTGTACCCATAGGACAATAAACACAAAATCCTCGTGGTTTATATAATGCCATTGTTAAAATTCCTAAAATATTCGAGGTTAGCATTACACTGTAAAATCCAAATGCATATTGTGCTATCCAACTTGGAACATCAGTATTATTTGCAAAGTCCCATGGCAATTTAAATGTCCAAAACAGAGTAACCACTTGAGATAAATTTGCACTACCTGCAAAAACTAAATATGTTGTAAACACCATATTTAAAAACATTATCATAAAAAATATTAAAAAACCATATCTAAACCATTTTTTTCTTATAAATTTAGGCAAAGGTTTATTTCGAGATACTTTACTACCTAAAACAGAAAACAGTTGCCCTCTGCCACAAAAATTATGACAATAGCTTTTGTTACCGCTTACTATAGAAATAATTAGAGGAGTTAAAAAGAAAATCATTCCGAGCCACGCAAAAAGTATATTAAAAAAACCTAACACAAAATATATTATTTCTACAATCCATAAATATTCATACCATTTTTTTGTTTTCATGAGTTTTCCTCCACTGTAATTATTTTTATAACAGATGCTGGACAAACTTTACTGCATTTACCACAACCTAGGCACTTTTTATCGTCTACTTTTGCCTTTATTCCATTAGTTACACAAATAGCATTAAACGGACATATCTTTATACAACTTCCACAAGCAACACAAAAATCATCTACAACTGCTAATCTTTTCTTTTTCAACAAAAACACCCCTTCATA
>CAYJFG010000025.1:2074-23153 GCA_964369305.1 uncultured Eubacteriales bacterium | reverse complement strand
TTTTTAATATTTTTATTTATTTTCATTTTAAAAACCCCTTTCTTTTAATACCATTATAAATCATCATATAACAAATGTCATTAACTTTTTGTTAAATCTTCAATTATATTAGTTAATTCTTCTTTAGTTATAATTATATTTAAAGTTTCTATCAAGGCGTTAGTAGATAAATAAGACGGCAAATTTAATTTTTTTGTAAGTAATAAGCGTTTTTCTTTGCTATCTTTTTTACCAGTTAGCCCTAAGTTGTAAAAATCTATTTTATTAATTTTTTCGATATTTTCTTCTGCTTTATTAAGTAAAATTCCACTATTTTTTATTGCAGTAAATATAACGTCTTCACTCATTGCTTCAACGCCTAATAAACCCTCTTTAGATAAATGCTCTTTTCTTTTTTCCTTACCTTTTATTTGTGAATATATGCGTTAAAAATTTTACTATCTTGCACTATATTTTTTAAAAAATTTCTTATAACAAAACCTGCTGAGTCGCTATCTGTAATTATTAAAATATCTTTTTTATCTGATAATCTTTTAATATATTCTATTTTTTCACGGTCTTTAAATATTCTAAATCCGTTTGTAGCTATTATAGGTGCATCTATTATTGACGAGATTTTTATATAGTCGTGCTTTCCCTCAACAATAATAATTATATCTAATTTAATCAATTTTATAACCTCTTATGTTTAGTAATTTTGAAACTAAGCTTTGCAGTAAAATCGATTTATCAGCCCTTAAACTTTTCATATCTTTTTCTGTAGATGTTATAATATGAATACAGTATTTTATTGTGTCAAGACTTAATTTACTAGCATAGCGGTCGGCGTGTTTTAATCGAAATTCTTTTCTTTTGTAGTCAAACACGTTTACAAGTTCCATATAATTTTTACCGCTTTCATTTGCAACTTTTACCCTGTACATATCTATATATGTTGTTGATAAAATCGCTAAAATAACTGTAGGCTCTTCTCTATTGCTTAGTAAATCGTTTAATAGAGTAAAAGCTTTGTCATTGTCGTTTTGTAAAATATATTTTGATAAATCAAAAATTCTTGCTTCTATTTTTTTTGTAGTTAATTTTTCTATATCTTCACGAGTAATTTCTCGATTTATACAATAAGCACATAATTTTGAAATTTCATTTTTTAAATTGCTTAAATCATTACCGCAGTAAAAAAGTATTTTTTGAGCATTAACATTTGAAATCGTACAGCCACTTTTTGTAGCCCATGAAATTATTTGACGTTGCAAAGACTTTTCATCTCTTTTAGAAATTTTTGCAACAACACCTACTTCATCACATACACTTAAAAATTTCTTAGCTTTGCTTTTTTTATGGTCTACACTAAGTGTTATTTGACTTATAAATACAGTAGTACTTTCATCAATATTACTTACTTGTGCAGTGAATTTTTCAAAATCATTATCAGATAATGCGTTTATATCAAAATCGCAAATATTTACATAATTTTGACCACCCATGAAAGGTATTAAGTTAATAGCTTGCGATATTTCCTCAATTTTTTCATGCCCTGAAAAAGAGTGATATGAAAAAGGATTTTCACCAGCAATTTTTTCTTTTGCAAGCGTAGAAAAATGCTTTATTAAAAACTTTTCATCTCCATAAACATAGTAAACTTTTTGTGCTTTTCCAGTAATTGACTTTTTAAGCTCAACCTCATTTTTCGCAACCATTAATTTCACCTACCTTTCTATATATTATATCTTTTTTATAAAAAAAAGTAAATAAAAAAATTAATAGGCTATTACTTAACAAGGGGATTGTCAAATAATAGCCATTAGGTTGTTTTAACATTTTAGTCATTTTTTTAAAAGTTTTGAATAATTATTAATATGTAATATGATTTTATTTAATTGCATTTAATTCCTCAATACAACAATCACAAACGCACTTTCCGTTAAAATCATTTAAGTTTTTAATATTTGCACAAAATACACAAGTTTCTTGATGTTTTTTTAGTATGATATTTTTATTTTCAAGATAAAGTTCTAAAGTAGAACCGCTATGTAAATCTAGTGCCTTTCTTAAATGTTTTGGTATTACAATCCTTCCTAAACTGTCAATGTTAGCAAATAGGTTTGTTCCTTGTTTCATTTTACAGAACCTCCATTTTTAAATACTTTAGCTTACAAGTAATTATAAACTACTATACAGTTACAATAACAGCTTTATTTTACCATTTCTTGCTAAATAAGTCAAGCGTTTTACATAAAATATTTTTAAAACTACATAAACAACAAAGAGGTGACAAAAAATGATAAATTACATATGGGCTAGCTTTATTGTAATTAGTATTATAGCATCTTTTTTCACAGGAAATACAAGAAATTTGTCGACCACAATTCTTGAAAGTACTACCAGTTCTATGGAATTAATTATAAATATAGGTGCTATGATGTGTTTGTGGTCGGGTATTATGAACATTGCTCAAAAATCGGGTGTTACAGATTTTATAGCTAAATTATTTAGTCCTATTTTAAAAAAGTTGATGCCTGATTATAGGCAAAACAAAAGTGTATTAAATGCTGTATCTTTAAATATTAGTGCGAATATGTTGGGTTTAGGAAACGCCGCTACACCACTTGGGCTTGAAGCTATGCGACTTATGAAAAAGAAAAATGAAGATACTGCAAATAATAGCATGATTATTTTTGTAATAATAAACACCGCATCGGTGCAGTTAATTCCAACTACTGCTATAATTTTACGCCAAAACCTAGGAGCTGATGCACCATTTAATATTTTAATACCAGTGTGGGTAACTTCAATTTTTGCTTTATGCATGGCTTTAGCAATAGCTAAAACTGTAAAAAACTTTAAGTAAAGGATAATTGCGTTTGGAGAATATATCATCATACATAATCCCTGTAATTTTTTTATTAATAATTCTTGTGGCACTTGCAAAAAAAGTGCCTAGTTTTGATGCATTTTTAGAAGGTGCAAAACAGGGTTTTGTGTCTACATACAAAATTGCACCATCGCTTTTAGGTCTTGTAGTTGGTGTAAATATGCTAATAAGCTCTGGTTTTTTAGATATTATAAGCACAGTTTTAAGCCCCATGCTTGATAGTATAGGGTTTCCAAAAGAACTTTTACCTATAGCACTTTTAAGGCCATTTTCAGGCAGTGGAACAATTGCAATGCTTGATAATATTATAAAAGAATATGGTGCAAATAGCTTTATCGCAACGTCGGCGTGCGTTATGGCAGGCTCTAGCGAAACAACATTTTACGCTGTTACTGTATACTATGGTAGTATTGGTATTAAGAAAATTAGATACACTGTTCCATGTGCTTTAATAGCGGACGCAGTATGTGCAGTAATGGCGGTATTTACGACAAGATTTTTCATTTTTACATAAAATATACTAAAAGTGTACATTCTTTAACTTGACTTAATATAGAAAAACAGTTAAAATTATCTTATCAATTTAAAAGGAGTTTTTTAATTATGGCAGTAGTAAAACCATTTAAAGGGTTAAGATTTGATACAGCAGTTGCAGGCGATATAAGTAAAGTTGTATGTCCTCCATACGATATTATTAGCGAGGAACAAAGAATAGGTTATATTAATGAAAACGAAAACAATATAATCCGTTTAGAATTACCAAAAGAGGGCGAAAACCCATATCAAGAGGCTAATGAAGTTTTAAAAAAATGGATAGAAAGTGGCGTTATCACAAGAGAAGATAAAGACGCTTTATATATTTATGAAGAAGAATTTACAGCATATGGCGAAATAAAAAAAGTAAAAGGTATAGTATGTACAGTTAAAATTGAGGAGTTCTCAAAAGGCGTTGTATTACCTCACGAATTTACTTTATCAAAAGCAAAAGAAGATAGACTAAATTTAATGAAAGCTACAAACTGTAACTTTAGCCAAATATACTCACTATATATGGACGAAGAAAAAACAACTGACGCTAAAATAGATGCACTTTCACAAGGTAAAGCTGATTTTGAATTTACAGACAATGACTTTGTTACTCATAGAATGTGGATAACAAAAGACGAAGAAGCTATTGCTAGTATTTGTGCTGATTTTGCAGACAAAAAACTTTACATAGCAGATGGTCACCACAGATATGAAACTGCTTTAAATTATAGAAATTATTGCAAAGAAAATGGACTAGCTCATGACGGTGACGGTGTAGACTATCAAATGATGATGCTTGTAAACATGGAACACCCAGGACTTGTAGTATTCCCAACACATAGAATTGTAAGAGATTTAGAAAATTTTGATGTTCAAAATGCAGTAAACTCATGCAAAGACTATTTTGAAGTTGAAGAAAAAACAGGTACAGAAAATATAGAAAAAGAGCTTGACGAATTATTTAACAATGGTAAAAAAGCATTTGGCTTATATGTAGGAGATAATAAATGGGTAAAACTTGTTCTTAAAGACGACGAAATCCTAAATACTCTTTTACCAAACGCAAGCAAAGAAACTAAAGAGCTTGATGTAACAGTACTGCATACATTAATTCTTGAAAAATTATTTGGTATAGATGCTGAAAATATGGCTAAACAAATAAACTTAACTTATGTTAAAAAGTTTAATGACGCTATTGAATGTGTAGATAGTAAAACTGCTCAATGTGCATTTATTATGAACCCTACAAAAGTTACACAAATAAGAGATGTTGCAGCTAATGGCGAGAAAATGCCTCAAAAATCAACATATTTTTATCCAAAACTAATTACAGGTTTAGTTATGAATTCACTTTCATAATTCTCAAAAAATATATATTACTAAACCTTTTAGAATTTTATTAGTTTAAACCTTAAAAAATAAACATTTTGACAAAATTTCGCAAAAAAAAATAAATTTTACAGATTTTACTTGCAAAAATCAATTTTGAATATTATAATAAATATGTATAAATGCGTTTATACATATACAATATGAAAGGAGAACGTATTATGAATTTTTCTCATGAAGTGCAAAATATGTGCACTGTAGCAAAGGGTCCTCATCATGGTCCTGCCCCAATTCCTGAGGAGGGAAAATGGGTAAAATCTTACGAGATAAAAGATATCGCTGGTCTTTCACACGGTGTTGGCTGGTGTGCTCCTCAACAAGGTACTTGTAAATTAACTCTAAATGTAAAAGAGGGTATAGTTGAAGAAGCTTTAGTTGAAACTGTTGGATGTTCTGGTATGACTCACTCAGCTGCTATGGCTGCTGAAATTTTACCAGGTAAAACACTTTTAGAATGTCTAAATACTGACCTTGTATGCGACGCTATCAATACTGCTATGAAAAATATTTTTGAACAATTAGCATATGGTAGAAGCCAAACTGCTTTCTCAGAAGATGGACTACCAATAGGTGCTGGTCTTGAGGATTTAGGAAAAGGTCTTCGCTCACAAGTTGGTACTATGTTTAGTACTAGAGAAAAAGGCGTTCGTTATATGGAAATGGCAGAAGGTTATGTACTTAAAACTGCTTTAGATGAAAATAACGAAGTTATCGGATATCAATTTGTTAAAATCGGCAAAATGATGGAAGATATTCGTCATGGCGTAGAACCAAACGAAGCTTACAAAAACAACATTGGACAATATGGACGTTTTGATAACGCCGCTAAATATATAGATCCACGTGAAGAATAATAAATTTGGTAAGGAGGACACAAGAATATGGCTGTAACATTTGAAAGTAAAGAAAGAAGAATGCCTAAAATAGAGAAGTGCCTTGCCGAATATGGTATTGCAAGTCTTGAAGAGGCAAAAGAACTATGTTTAGAAAAAGGCGTTGACGCTGACGCTATCGTTAAAAGTGTACAACCAATTGCATTTGATAATGCATCATGGGCGTATATTTTAGGTTGTGCTATTGCTATTAAAAAAGGCGTAACAACAGCTGCACAGGCTGCTGAGGCTATTGGTATAGGCTTAGAGGCTTTCTGTATCCCAGGATCAGTTGCTGAACAAAGAAACGTTGGTTTAGGTCATGGTAACTTAGGAGCTATGCTTTTAAGAGATGAAACAAAATGTTTCGCATTCCTAGCTGGTCACGAAAGTTTTGCTGCTGCTGAAGGTGCTATTGGTATAGCAAAAACAGCTAACAAAGCAAGAAAAGAACCATTAAGGGTTATCTTAAACGGTTTAGGTAAAGACGCTGCTTACATTATTTCAAGAATTAATGGTTTCACATATGTTAAAACTCAATATGATTATTATACAGGTGAGTTAAACATTGTTGAAGAAAGAGCATTCTCAGATTCTGAAAGAGCTGCAGTTAAATGCTACGGTGCTGATGATGTTAGAGAAGGCGTTAAAATATTAATGCATGAGGGCGTTGACGTTTCTATTACAGGTAACTCAACAAACCCTACTCGTTTCCAACATTTAGTTGCTGGTACTTATAAAAAATGGGCTATTGAAAATGATAAAAAATATTTCTCAGTAGCAAGTGGTGGCGGTACAGGCCGTACACTTCACCCAGATAACATGGGAGCAGGTCCTGCGTCTTACGGTCTAACAGACTCTATGGGACGTATGCACGGCGATGCTCAATTTGCAGGTTCTTCATCAGTTCCAGCACACGTTGAAATGATGGGACTTATCGGAATGGGTAACAACCCTATGGTAGGTGCTACAGTTGCTTGTGCAGTTGCAGTTTATGAGGGATTAAAAGCTTAATTCTATGTATTAAGTATAAATTTTACCACCAACATTTAATCTATCTTAAGTGTTGGTGGATTTTTATTAATTTCCTTTTTATATTATAGATTTATAAAATTTTGTTGGAAATTTCATAAATCTATAGTATAATGTTGTAAAGTGCTTTTAATAGATAAAATAATAATTTGGAGATGAATGAAAGTTTTGGATATATTAAATTTTAAAATAGACGAAAATCAAAAAACAGCTTTTATAGCTATAGTAGGACGTCCTAATGTTGGTAAATCTTCTTTGCTTAATAAAATTTTAGGGCAAAAAATAACTATAGTTTCAAACAAGCCACAAACAACTAGAACTAGAATAATGGGTGTGTATACAGAAGATGATACACAACTTGTATTTATCGATACACCTGGAATGCATAAACCAAAAACACAACTTGGCGACTACATGGTAAAGTCTGTAAATCAATCTGTAAATGGTGTTGATGCGTGTTTACTAGTAGTTGACGCTAATAAAGAGTTAAACCAAACAGAAGAAATACTTATAGAAAAATTTAAAAACAACGATATCCCTGCAATTTTAGCATTAAATAAAATTGACTTGATGAAAGATAAAGAAGAATTAATAAAACAAATAACAGCGTTTAGTAATCTTTACAATTTTGATGCTATAGTACCAATATGTGCAACTGATGGTAGCGGTGTTAATTCCTTAATAGACGAACTAAAAAAACTTGCAGATGTAGGGCAACATTTTTTTGACGAAGATACTATTACTGATCAATCACAAAGAAATATAGCAAGCGAAATTTTAAGAGAGAAAATTTTAAAATTAACGCAAAAAGAAATTCCACATGGAACTGCTGTAGTTATTGAGAAATTCAAACCACGTGAAAACGGTAATATTTACGATATTGAAGCCGTTATTTACTGCGAAAAAGACACTCACAAAGGAATTTTAATAGGCAAAAAGGGTCAACTTTTAAAGAAAATTGGCACTTACGCACGTCAAGATATGGAAAATATGCTTGAATGTAAAGTAAACTTAAATATTTGGGTTAAAGTTAAAGATGATTGGCGTAATAAATTAAATGTTTTACGCACACTAGGTTATAACGAAAATAATTTTGAATAAAACTTAAAATTATCCATTATTTAATTATAAATTTTTACTTATTTAGTTCTACAATTTGCACACTTATAAGATGTTAAACTATGCGTATACTTTTAATAGGAGAAAAAATCCTAACTTAAAATAAGGGAGTGTACACATATGAAAGACGAAAACCCAAACCCATGGAATACCTTTTTAGAAACTGGCAGTGTACTTGACTATTTAGCATATAAAAGTGTCTTTGATAACGAAGAATACTTTGGAAACGAACCAAACTCAGACGCAATCACAAAGGGGCAAAACGATGAAAATTACGACGGACGGTCTTATAATAAAGGAACAAAACATTGGTGATAAAGACAGGCTTATTACCATTCTTTCAAGACATCACGGACTTATAAGGGCGTTTGTAAAAAATATCGTAAATATAAAAACAACTAAAAGCTTAAGCACTAGACTTTTGTGCTACTCTCACTTTTCACTTTTTAAAGTGAGAGATACATATATAGTAGACGATGCACAAAGCAAAGAATTATTTATAAATCTTAGAAAAGATATTGTAAAGATGTCTTTAGCACAGTATTTTTGCGAAATTTCTGCATACTTCATAGGCGAAAATATGCAAAGCGAAATGTTTTTAAGAACTGTATTAAACGCACTACATATGATATGCAAAACTGATAAAAAATTATCAATTATTAAAGGTGCTACAGAATTACGCCTTTTAGGTTTATCTGGTTATATGCCTGATTTAATTTACTGCAACATTTGCAACTGCTATGAAAGCGAATTTATGTATTTTTTACCGAGTAGTGGTATAATAGTATGTACTTCTTGCATAGACAATAGTAATAAATATATTAATGAAAAGAAACTTTTAATAAGTCTAGGTGTTACTACTGCTTTAAGACATTGTATATATTCTCCTTTTGAGAAACTATACAGTTTCAATTTAGCAGATGAGTCCGCCACAGTTTTTGAAAACGTTTGCGAGCAATATATGCTTACTATCTGCGACAAACATTTGCAAACTTTAGACTTTTACAATGTTATAAAAAATTAAAAGCGAGGAAAAAATGAACAAACATCATAAGGTTTTAGAGCTTGACAAAATTCTTACTATGTTATCTCAAAAGACAACTTTTAAAGACGCTTGTGAGCAAGCTTTAAACATAGAACCATCTACAAATATAAACGAAGTTAAACATATATTATCACAAACTAACGATGCACATATGTTGATTGGGCGTTTTGGCTCACCATCTTTTGGATCTGCAAAAAACGTTACAAATTCATTAGCACGTGCAAATGCTGGAGCTACTCTAGGTATGCTTGAACTTTTAAGAATTGCCGAAGTTTTAAGGGTAATTAGGTCTGTAACTTCTTGGCGTTCAAAATCAGCTGGTATAAAAACTAGTCTTGATATTATTTTTGAGAGTTTAGTTTCTAATAAATTTTTAGAAGAGAGAATTACAAGTTGCATACTTTCAGAAGATGAAATAGCAGATAACGCCTCTTCTACCCTATTAAATATCCGCCGTAAAATTTTATCAGCAACTGCTAAAGCTAAAAGCGTTTTAGAAAAAATGATACGCTCACAAACACATCAAAAGCATTTACAAGATGCTATTATTACTATTCGCTCCGATAGATACGTTGTACCTGTTAAAGCTGAGTTCCGCTCAAACATTAGCGGACTAGTTCACGACACTTCTGCAAGCGGTGCAACTGTTTTTATTGAACCTATGGGCGTAGTTGAAGCTAACAACGAAATTAAAGTTTTACGCATTAAAGAAAACGAGGAAATAGAGAGAATACTTTATGAGCTTTCTATGATGTGTGGCGAATTTGCCGACCAAATTATAGGAAGTTATGAAAATTTAATAACTTTAAACGTTATTTTTGCAAAAGCAAATTTAGCTTATGACATGAAAGCCGTAATACCAAAAATAAATGATAACGGTTTTATTAATATAAAAAGAGGGCGTCACCCATTAATCGATAAAAATGTTGTAGTTCCTACCGATATTAATTTAGGTCTTGACTTTGACACTTTAGTAATTACAGGTCCAAACACTGGCGGTAAAACTGTATGTTTAAAGACTTTAGGGCTTTTTACATTAATGGCTATGTGTGGGCTTATGATACCAGCTTATGACGATAGCGAATTATCTTTATTTGACAATATTTTAGCAGATATTGGAGATGAACAAAGTATTGAGCAATCACTCTCTACTTTTTCATCTCATATGACTAATATTTCTAAAATACTTAAAATTGCTAACAATAAATCACTTGTTTTAATCGATGAACTAGGTGCAGGCACTGACCCTATTGAGGGTGCGGCTCTTGCTATTTCAATACTAGAAAATTTAAGAAAAAACGGTGCAAAAATCGCTTCAACTACTCACTATGCTGAGATAAAATCTTATGCTTTACGCACTGCACGTGTTGAAAATGCTTGTTGCGAATTTGACGTTACTACTTTAAGTCCAACATACAAATTATTAATAGGTGTTGCTGGTAAGTCTAACGCTTTTGAAATTTCAAAACGTTTAGGAATTAGCGACGATATTATAAATAACGCTCGTGATTTAGTATCAAGTGAAGATAAAAACTTTGAAAACGTTATGGAGCAATTAGAAGTTAAAAGACAAGAACTAGAAAAAAGATTACAAAATGCTCAAAATGAAATTTCAAAGGCTAAACAAGATAGAATTACAGCAAAAAAAGAACTTGAAGACGCTAAAAAGAAAGCTGAAAAAGAACTTAAAAAAGCACAAGCTGAAGCCTCTGCAATCACATCTAAAACAAAGGCTCAAGCGTTTGCTATTATTGATGAGTTAGACGAAATTAAAAAGAAAAAAGAAAAACTTTCAAACGACAATAAAGCTAAATTGACTGCTGGTATAAAGTCAATGGAAAATTTCAGCGACCCTGTTGTTACAAAGAAAAACGAAAATTACAAGTTACCTCGTGAATTAAAAGTTGGTGACAGTGTTTTAATAGTTGACATTGAAGAAACTGGAATGATTTTATCAACAAAAGACAAACAAGGTAATGTAACTGTTCAAATTGGTTTAATAAAAACAAAAACAAAGGAAAGCAATTTAAGGTTAGTTGAAAACAACAAACAACAAAACAAGCCAAAACCAAAAAGTAGAAATGTTAAAAGTATAGGTGTAACAAAAGCAGTTACTGAGGTTAGTTTACGAGGTATGACCGCTTTTGATGCAATAATAGAACTTGACAACGCAATAGATAGTGCTATTTTAAGCAACATAGGGCAAATAACTATTATACACGGTAAAGGTACTGGTGTATTAAGACGTGAAGTGCATATGCATTTAAAAGCACATAAAGCTATTAAATCATACCGCCTAGGCGTATTTGGCGAAGGTGGCGACGGAGTAACAATTGCAACACTAAAAAATTAAGGGGGCAGCTTATTTTGTCAAATACATTACTTGATAGAGAAAAAGTTTCTACACAAAAGGAAACTAATAAAAAAAAGAGTATTTACTTTAGAGTTTTTGTCATAGTCGCAGTTGTAATATTTATAATTTGTGCTGTATTAACAGTTATTATTGGTTCAATAAAAAACACTGATAATATTGTAAAATTTAGCACTACACCCTCAAGACAATTTGAAAAAACACTTGCAACTTCTTTAATTTTTAATAGAGATGAAGAAGTTACGCAAGATGAGTTAAACAACTATTTAGCTTATCAATTTGAAAATCAAATTTATTTAAATGATGATTTTTCAGTTGATGGTGTTGCTTTTGAGTTTTTAGAAGATAGTGCTATTATGTATCTAAAGTTTAGCTATAAAGATAATTTATTTATTTTATCATCAGATATTTTTATCACTTTAAATAGTAAAAATAATTATATAAATATAGCATTTAGCAATAGCAAGGTAGGCACATTCCCTGTTAATTCTTCACTATTATTAGATTTAGTTTTTAAAGACCTAAGCTTTACATACAAAGACAATATATTAACTTTGCCAACTACATATACTTTTAATATCTTTTCACAAAACATTAAATTTAATATCGACAATTTGCAAATTAAAGATAGCAAGATGATATTTAAAGTTTCAACACAAGATATTATTAAAAACATATTAGATATCATAATTTAAAATTTAAGGAAGTGTAAAACGTATAATGAAAAAAAAATATTTAGAAATAGGAAAAATTGTAGGAACTCACGCATTAAAAGGCGAAGTGCGAGTTGAAATTTGGTGCGATACTCCAGAATTTTTTTGCAAATTTAAAAAACTATATTTAGAACAAGGCAACAAAGAAATTAAAGTAAAATCAAAACCACATAAGAGAATTGCTTTAATGCAAATTGAGGGCGTAGACGAAATTTCAAAGGTAAACCCATACATAGGAAAAATTCTTTACATGGATAGAAACGAAGTTAAGCTACCAGAAAATCAATATTTTATTCAAGATTTAATAGGGTTACAAGTTAAAAATATAGATACTCTCGAGGAATACGGAGAAGTTACAGAAATTTTTAAAACAGGCTCAAACGATGTTTACGAAGTAAAGCAAAGTAGCGGAAAATCTTTTTTACTACCTGTAATTGATGAGATTGTAAAAGATATTAATATTGAAGAAAATGTAGTGCTAATCACACCAATGAAAGGACTTTTTGGCGATGAAGATTGATGTTATAACTCTTTTTCCTGAAATGGTAAACGCTTCTTTATCTGATAGTATAATTGGAAGAGCTAGAACCAATAATATTATCGACATACAATGTCATCAATTAAGAGATTTTGCATATAACAAACATAAAAACGTTGATGATACGCCTTTTGGCGGTGGTATGGGTATGCTTATGTCGCCAGAGCCTATTTATCAATGTTTTGAACATATAAAAACTACAAGAGATTGTAAACCTCATTTCATCTATATGTCACCGCAAGGTAGCACGCTTACACAAGAGAAATTAGTTGAATTATCAAAACTTGATAATATATGTATTCTTTGCGGACATTATGAGGGTGTCGACGAGCGAATTATTGAGCATTACGTTGATGAGCAAATATCAATTGGTGATTTTGTACTAACTGGTGGTGAACTACCTGCTGCCATTTTAATTGATGGACTTTGTAGAATGGCAAAAGGAGTATTATCAAACGAAGAATGTTTTGAGCAAGAAAGCCATTACAACGGACTTATTGAATATCCACAATACACTAGACCCTCTTCATGGCAAGACAAAAAAGTACCAGATGTACTTTTATCGGGTCATCATAAGAATATTGAGCAGTGGCGACGTGAAAAATCAATAAAAAGAACAGAAATTTTAATTAAAAATGCACTTGAAAAGGCACAATTCACAAAAGAAGAACGAGAAATTTTTATAAATAACATTATAAGCTGTACAGATTAAACTAACTGCTAAAACAAAAAATTACTACAACGTAAATTTGTATCATTATTTTTGTGCATAGTACACAAATCAGATATGTTATTTTATACATTTAATCGTATACCAAACTGAAATTGCAAAAACTGTGTTGACCTATTCTATCTTTGTGTTATAATATAATTAAGGATAAGTAGAGCAGATTATTTGGGGTTTGTTTCTTTTAGCTGGTATTGAAACTTATAATTTTAGGAGAGATTGACATGGTAACAAAAGAAGTTGAAGTTCACAATCAAGTAGGTTTACACGCAAGACCTGCAACATTTTTTATTCAAAAAGCAAACGAATTTAAATCTTCTATTTGGGTAGAAAAAGAAGAAAGAAGAGTAAATGCTAAAAGCCTTTTAGGTGTATTATCTTTAGGTATTGTTGGCGGTACTTCTATTAGAATTATTGCTGATGGAACAGACGAAGAAGTTGCTGTTAGTGATTTAATTAAGCTTGTTGAATCTGGATTTGTTCAATAATTTAAATTATAAAGCTGTAAACTAATAATAAAAGCCTTGCATCTTAGAAATTTAAAAGATGTAAGGCTTTTGTTTTTTATAAATAATTTTAAAATTGTACTTTATATTTATTTTAATATATGTTAAAATATTTTTATAATTATAAAATGAGTGGTGAAAATTATGAGTATTATAGAAATTAAAAATTTTACAAAGAAATATGGTAACTTTACAGCGATAAATGATTTAAGCTTAACTATAAATCAAGGTGAGATTTATGGTTTTGTTGGTAAAAATGGTGCTGGTAAAAGCACAACTTTAAGATGTATTTTAAATATGATAAATCCCACTAGCGGTAGTATAACTGTTTTTGGGCTTGACAGTAAAAAAGACAATAAAAAAATTAAGTCAGATACTGCATACGTTCCTAGTGAGTCAGCTTTTTATAATGACATGACTTGCCGTGATATATTCAACTATGCTTTAAATTTCACAAATGGAAAAGACAATCAAATTGAGGAATTATCAAATTACTTTGAACTAGATTTAAATAAAAAAATTTCTGACTTAAGCTTAGGGAATAGGAAAAAAGTTTCATTAATTCAAGCATTTTTAAAAAGTCCAAAATTATTGATACTAGACGAACCTACAAGCGGTCTTGACCCTTTAATACAGAAAAAATTTTTTGATTTAATTTTAAGCAAAAAAGAAAGTGGAATGACAATTTTTTTATCTAGCCACAATTTAAGCGAAATAGAAAAATATTGCGACAAGGTTGCAATAATTAAAGATGGTGTATTAGTAAATATTTTAGACATGAAATGCCAAAGTTATAAACAAACACAAATTGTTAGCTACACTACTAAAGACAATATAGAAACTACTTTTGAAATTACGCAAGACATTAACGAAGTAATAAAAAAACTTTCAACCCTTGATTTAAAAAAATTAGAAATTAAAAATAAATCTATTGAAGATGAATTTTTAAATTTTTATTCTTAAAGAGGTGTCTATGATGAAAAATTTTGAATTACGCAATGTTTTTAAACTTTGTGTTATAAATATTTCTAATACTAAAAAGTCAATAATAGGTTGGAGCATAGCTATATTTTCTATTATGTCGCTTTATATGATACTTTTCCCATCAATAAAAGATATGGCACAAATTAAATTAGATGTTTTACCACAAGAGCTTATGCAATTTGTAGGTATGAGTAGCATGGCAGATATGAGCAATTTTACAACTTATTTTGGTATGATATATGGTATTATTTTAATTGCTATTTCAATATTCTCAGCTACTTATTCTTCTTCACTAATTCGTAAAGAAGAGCAAACAAAGTCTATTGAATTTTTAAATGCTTTAACTGTTAGCAAAACTGAAATTTACATTTCAAAATATATTACCTCATACTTTGTCACTCTAATTATAGTTTTATGTGCTATAATATCTACTATAATTTGTGGATTTATTGGCGGTGGCGAAACTTTTAATATTATAGATATTTTAACTGCCTCTAAATTTTCAAGTCTAACACCTTTTATTTTTGGCGGTTTAGGCTTAATGTTTGCTGGAATTAGCCCAAAGCTTGGCACTGGGGCTTTATCTAGTGCAATAGTTTTAGTAAGCTATGTTTTAGGATATTTAGGCGAGCTTTTAACTACAAGTGGCGAATTTTTGTTATACTTCTCCCCTTTCTCTATGTTAAGCGTTAAAAATGTTCTTTCAAACGAAAGTGGAGTTACTATTTCTTTGATTATATATTTTGCAATATACGTTATTTCTATTATTATAGGTTGTATGATTTATAATAAGCGAGATTTAAAGATATAAATAGTTTCTTCTCCAAATGTGTTATAGAATAAACGAGATTTATAGATATAAATAAACCCTATGTGATGTCTTTGTTTTTTAGACAACCACATAGGGTTTTAAAAATTTTATTTTTGATTTTTTGTGGCTAATCTTAAATTCCTATCCTTTAAAACAGGTATTTTTACTCGTATGAGCATCACTTGCATTACATAAATCAAACCAATATATATAGGTAAAAGTGTACCGTAATTAAATATTCTACCGCCCACTACTCCTAAAATAGCCGTTAAATCTGCATTTGAGTAATACACAACTATTAAGCTAATTGTTGTTATTGTTAAATCTGTAATAAGTACTACTGCTGTTGTTGCAATACCAGTTCTTAAAATTGATATAGGCTTTTTATATAAAATTAAACCAAATATAACACCTGCCATTAAACGTGCAAATAATATACCAAAGTTTATTATACCTGTAGGTTTTATAATCATTGTGATTATATCTCCAAATAAACCTATAATACCACCAGCAACTGGACCAAATAACATACCACCTAATGCTACAGGGAGATGTGCAAAAGATACCCTATACACTTCGCTTATGTTTATTTCAAACACACCTAACGCTACTCTTAAAGCTAAAAATATACCACATAATGTAAGTACGTGTACATTTTTAAGCTCATTTGAGGACTCCCTAAATTTTTCTAACACATTTTTCATCTTGATTTCTCCTTTAAAATATTTATAGATTTGCTTATACATAAATAGATAGAGAAGAAAAAAGGAACATAGCTATAAAACGCTACATTCCTAAAACTGTTTAAATCTACAAAACTTTTAACAGCCTATTATAACGACGACTTTATCATCATTATAATGAATATAGCTTAAAAGACGCTATATTCCCACTATTTCACTTACAAAATATATTTTATGTAACAGCGGGATGCGAAAATTAAACCGTTTGATAAATCAATTCGTCTACTTGGCAACTCCCCGTCCAAATAGCACTAAGCATAATTTATAAATTACACAACGCTTAACTTTCTACTCTGCACTAAATTTCAGCACAACGCAATAATAACATAAAATTCATAAAATGTCAACATAAAATCAAGAGTAAAAAGAATGAATTTACAGTAATTAAACATAATTTTCATAATAAAACAATAAATTATTTTATCAATTTATACAATTTGCGTATTTACATATTAATTTACTTGACTTTATTTAAAATCTAGTATATAATAATTCAGTCGCATTAATTACGACAACTTTTCGGGATGTAGCGCAGTTTGGTAGCGCGCTTGCTTTGGGAGCAAGATGCCGCAGGTTCGAATCCTGTCATCCCGACCATAGCCGACAGGTTTTTACTTGTCGGTTTATTTATTATTTTAAAAGAAGGTGTAAGTTATGCAAAAAGTTGTTTACATCAGTAATAGCAGAGATTTTACAGAGCAAAAAGATATTAACGAAAACAAATATCTTGTACGTATCAATCAGTTATTAGAAGAAGGCTGGACAATTTCACAGATGAATCCACAGACTGTAGAAGTTGACCCTAAACTTGAAAACTATCTACATAAAGAGACCTTTGTGTCATTTGTTATTCTCGAAAAAAACTGACAAATAGAAAAAATACTACAATTTTATGCGATAACTTTTTAGTATCGCTAATCATAGCAAGAATATTAGCCCATAACACACACTAACTTTAGTGGGTTTGCATTATTATTTATTATATTTTAGAGATATACTTACAGTTCAGTTTTAATAAAAATAAATGATTTCAACTATATGGCAAAACGTCATATAGTTATTTTTTTATGAAAGTGAGTTTAAATATGAGTAGTTTGCTAAGTTCTACTAATAATACAAGACCTATCCTTAAAAATTCATTAAGGTATATACGTAGTGATGTACCTAACAATTTATCTCAAGATGAACTTTCGTGGCTTATTGACAACAACATTTTAACAATAATTGATTTAAGAAGTAAAAAAGAAATATCAGCTAAACCTTGCTTATGGGTTGACAATTTTAATTTTACTTATCACAATATCCCTATTAATGGTGGCGATACTGTGCCATCTTCCCCATCTTTAGTTTCAAAATCATACTTAAATATGGTCGACAAAAACTTATGGAGTGTTATAGATATTATAGAAAATTCACCAAACAACGTACTATTTTTTTGTAATGCTGGCAAAGATAGAACTGGTGTTGTTTCTGCTATTTTACTAAAAAGATTAAATTATAGTCGTGAATATATAATAAGCGACTACTTACAATCCGCTAATAATTTAAAAGATATTCTCTATCAATTTTCACTTAAAAACGCTTGCATTGATATTAATGTTATCACACCACAAGAAAGATATATTATTGAGTTTTTAGATAAAATATAATTTAACTTTAATATTTATATTTTTAGCTATATTTTTAAATTATTGAAAAATATTATCTTCAAAACATTGACAACTAAAGCAAAAATATGCTATAATTCGGTAGTTGAGTTATAACTGGTCAGTTAGTTTTTCTTAATTCGGATTTTCCGATTTTCCTTGCTCCAAATTATTTGGGGCCAACAGTCCATAGGGAGGTGTAAAAGATGGCAATTATTAATAATTATGAAGCCGTTATCGTTTTTTCTTTAAAAAATGGTGAAGAGAGTGCTGTAGCTCTTTTAGAGAAATTTAAATCTGTTATTGAAAAATATGCCACTTCTATTGAAAATGTTGATGTTTGGGGTAAGCGTAGACTTGCATACTTAATCAACAAAGAAGCAGAAGGCTATTATGTTTTAATAAACTTCACAAGTGATGCTGAATTCCCAGCTGAACTAGACAGAAGATTTAAAATTACAGATGGTATATTACGTACATTAATCGTTAAAAAATAATTTTAAAAATTAACTATAAATATTGAAAGCGAGGATTCACTAATGAATAAAGTTATACTTATGGGTCGTTTAACTGCTAACCCAGAACTTAAAACAACACCTTCAAATATCTCTGTTTCAAGTTTTAGCATTGCCGTTGACAGAGGTTATCAATCTCAAGCAGGCGAAAGACAAGCAGATTTTATCAATATTGTTGCATGGAGACAAAGAGCAGAATTTGTTTGCAAGTATTTTGTTAAAGGTCAACTTATTGCATTAGAGGGTTCTCTTCAATCTCGTTCTTACCAAGATAAAAACGGTAATAATAGAGTTGTGTACGAAGTTGTAGCTGACAATATTTATTTCACTGGTGATAAAAGAAGTAATTCTCAAGGTAATAACGCTTATTCTCAACCAGCACCTATGCCTACTGAGGCTCCTGCTGTTTATGTTAATGGCTCACCTGCTGATTATGAAGAATCACCACTTGATGACGATTTACCATTCTAACAACTAATTTAAATTACATCATATTTTTTAAGGAGATGAAAACAATGTCAGAAAGACCAGAAAGAGATAACCGTAGAGGCGGACGTAAAGGACGCAAAAAAGTTTGTTCTTTTTGCGTAGAAAAAGTTCAAGATATCGACTATAAAGACATCAACAGATTACGTCGTTTCTTATCAGAAAGAGCTAAAATTTTACCAAGAAGAGTTACAGGTACTTGTGCTTGTCACCAACGTGAATTAACAGTAGCTATCAAAAAAGCTAGACACGTAGCTTTACTACCATATTCAAACGACTAATTTAATAATTATATTAAATTTTTAGATACCGTATTTAATGCGGTATCTTTTTTTATAATTTTACGCATTTTTTACTGAAATATTATAATAATTGTGGTAAAATAAAGTATATGTAATTTTTATAAAGGGGTAATGACATGATTTACATAGTTGAAGATGATAAAGACATAAGAGAAATGCAGATATACGCATTAAATAGTAGCGGTTTTGAAGTTAAAGCTTTTGAAGACAGCACAGACTTTTACAAAGAGTGCGAAAAAAAAGTGCCTAAACTAATTATACTTGATGTTATGTTACCAGTTGAAGATGGGCTTTCAATTCTAAAAAAAGTGCGTAAAAACGAAAAAACTAAAAAAGTTCCAGTTATTATGGTTACTGCTAAAGCAAGCGAACTTGACAAAGTAAAAGGGCTTGACATGGGTGCAGACGATTATATAGCTAAACCTTTTGGTATTTTAGAATTTTTGTCAAGAGTAAAAGCAATTTTAAGAAGATGCGAAAAACCAGCAGAAGACCAACAAAGCGTTATAGAATTTAAAGACATCATTATAGATGATTTTAAACATAGCGTAACTGTTAATTCAGAGCCTTGCACTTTAACTTATAAAGAATATGAATTGCTTAAGTATTTGATAACAAATAAAAACATCGCTTTATCAAGGGAAAAGCTACTTGAAAAAGTATGGGGCTATGATTTTGAGGGCGAAAGCAGGACGGTTGATATGCACATAAAAACTTTACGCCAAAAATTAGGCGAACATGGAAACCACATAAAAACAGTTAGACATATAGGTTACAAAGTAGGTGAATAACATTGAAATTAAAAACTATTTTAACTCAAAAACTGTTTTTGATTGGTGTTATATCAGTTGTTTTAACTTCTATTTGCTCATTTTTTGCTTTTTGGTTTATCTTTACACAACAAGTTGAAGCCGACTTATCTAGCTATTCAGTTTTAGTCCGTAGTATTTATAAAAATGTTGATAGTTTAGATGAATTTGAGAATATCTTAAACGACGATTACAGAGTAACACTTATAGATGAAGATGGTACAGTTTTGTTTGAGTCGTCTGGCGTTTCTATATCTTCAATGGATAATCACGGATCACGTCCTGAAATAATAAGTGCAAAAAAATATGGCGTTTCCTCATCTTCTAGAGAGTCGCAGACGCTTGGAAACACAACTTATTATTATGCTATGCTTTTAAATGATGGCGACGTTTTACGTGTTGCAAAAGACGTTGACAACTTCTATTCAATATTTTGGGGTGTTATAATATTCCTTGTATTAGTAGTATTGTTCGTTTTATTTGTATGCTTGTTTATAGCCTCCGAAACTACAAAAGGTATTATAGAACCTATAGAGTTGATGCTCACCAATAAAGATGAGCCACCGTATCAGGAATTTTTACCGATTTCAATGAAGATATCTGATCAAAACGAACGCATTAAAAAGCAGATGGATACTATACAAGGAGAAGCCGACAAGATAACTGCCATTCTTGCTAACATGGCTGAGGGGCTTATATTTTTAGATACTAATAAAAATATTATATCTTATAATAAAAGTTCTCTTTACCTTTTAAATTGCAAAGAAACGGCTTTACTAGGTCAACCAATTTCAAAATTTACAAATAATAAAAAGATTTTAAAAAGCATTGACCTTGCTACAAGTGGCAAAAGCAAAATTGTTGATTTAGAGATAAAGAAAAAACAACTGCAATTTATGGTAAATCCTGTTTTTTCTGGCAAAAAGCAAGCTGGTATTATTTGTATGATAGTTGACGTTTCAGCAATAAAAGAAGTTGATATCATAAAACAAGAGTTTACGGCGAATGTTTCGCACGAATTAAAAACACCACTTACTACAATTTCTGGCTATGCTGAAATGATAGAAAGCG
>CAYJFG010000025.1:866-2064 GCA_964369305.1 uncultured Eubacteriales bacterium | reverse complement strand
CGGAATTGCAAAACCTGATGATGTAAAAGAGTTTTCAAGACGTATTCACAAAGAATCTATAAGACTTTTAGCTTTAATTAGCGACATTATCAAGCTTTCTCAACTAGAAGAAGTTGCACCTGAACCTGTAAATTTTGAACAAGTTGATTTAAAAAATGTTGCTTTAGAGTGTGTTGAAAATTTAGAGTTGTACTCTAAAAAGCATAATGTTACAATTAAAACATCACTAATTGACAGTTATGTCTTTGGAGATAGACATTTACTTTATGAATTAATTTATAATCTATGCGATAATGCTATTAGGTATAATAAAGATGGTGGTACTGTTATGGTAACATTATCTACAAAAGGCGAAAATAAAATCCGATTATCTGTTAAAGACGATGGAATAGGAATACCTAAAGAGCATAGAGGCAGAATTTTTGAGCGTTTTTATCGTGTAGACAAAAGCCGTTCAAAGCAAACTGGCGGTACAGGCTTAGGGCTTGCTATTGTAAAACATATTTGCGAAAAACATAACGCTAGACTTGAACTTATAACGCAAGTAAAAGTTGGCACAGAAATTATAGTTACATTTAAAAAATATAATAAGGAATAAAATTAGAAAAATATGCTTAAAATACTCTTATACTTATTTATAAAGGAGAGATAATTTTAAGTATGTTTTTTAATTTATCGAAACGAGCCGTTATACGTATAATTTCTTTTACAATAGCACTTATTATAATCATCAGTGCTGTAGCTTTCATGGGTTATAGCTTGACTAACAGATATAGAGTTGCTATTGAGCAGACATACTCACAAGCACTTAACGAGTTTTCAGACTATGTAACTAACTTGCAAGTAGCTTTAACAAAAGGAGAATACGCAAGCACTCAAAATATGCAATACCCAACTGCACTAAATATAAGTCAAGAGGCTTTAGGTGCAAAATCATCTCTTAGTCGATTGCCTATCACTTATGGCGAATACGAAAAGTTGCAAAAATTTTTATCGCAAGTAGGCGACTTTGGAAATTATCTACTTGCTAAATTTGCTAAAGATGAAGAAATATCAGACGACGACAAAGAGGGAATTAGGCAATTAAGCGAATATTGTGAGAAACTTGCAATTCATATTGAGGATATCTCTGCACTATACGCAAACGGTCACACTTATTTAGGATTAGAAGAAAAAATCGAAAGTAATTTAGATGGAG
>CAYJFG010000025.1:0-856 GCA_964369305.1 uncultured Eubacteriales bacterium | reverse complement strand
AGTAGAACATTCAGCACAAACTTTTACTCTTGATAAAGATTTTGAGCAACTCAACAAAGAGTTTGAGTCCTACCCTACCCTACTATATGACGGACCTTTCGCCGACCAAGTACAACAAAAAGAACCTAGACTTTTAGAGGAACTAAAAGAAATTAGTAAAACACAAGCTTTAGAAATAGCCGCCAAATTTTTAAATACAGATAAAACCCATTTATCATACGAATATACAACAAGCGGAAATATTCCATCATATAGATTTAAATTTAACTCTACTACTATAAATGTAACTGTTCAAGGTGGTTATGTTGAACAAATGCATAACACTGCAAATGTATCAACTACTAATATTAAATATAAAGAAGCTATACAAAAGGCTACTTCTTTTTTAAGTTCTAAAGGTTATGAAAATATGAAAGAGAGTTATTATTTTACTAGCAATAACATATGTACAATTAATTTTGCATATACTCAAGACGGAGTTGTGTGTTATAGTGATTTAATAAAAGTAGGTGTGTCGCTTGATACTGGGGAGATTATGTCTTTTAATGCACAAGGTTATATTATGAATAACTTTGAAAGAGAGATTGAAGAACCTGAAATTAAACTTGTCGACATTCAATTAAATTTAAGCGAAGATTTAACTTACGAAGAAAATCAGCTTGTATTAATACCAACTGGTGGTAGTAAGGAGATTTTTTGTTATGAAATTCAATGTTTAACTCAAGACGGAAAACGAATTTTAATATATATAAATGCCGATACTAACGAAGAAGAAAACATATTTATACTGCTTAGTTCAGATGGTGGCAATTTCGTTATATGAAAAATTTAAGATAATCTAGCTATTCAAGATCTA
>CAYJFG010000024.1:0-23185 GCA_964369305.1 uncultured Eubacteriales bacterium | reverse complement strand
GCTGTCGCATTAAGGTGAATATTAACAAATCTTTGTAGGGGAGCATTCCATATGCAATGTCACGAACTTAAGAAAAACAAGAAAATGAAAAAGACAGAAAAAAATAAAAAAGGGCATGACAAAAAAACAGATTGAAATCTGTTTTAAAAAATTATATAATATAATAAGTTAAGCTACTCGATAAACAAAGCTTTTAACTTCAATTGTTTTTGAAGGGCGATTGAAATGTCTATCTGGTCGGATGGGAACTAAGTTTTGATAAATCAGAAGTTTAACATCAATCGGGTTTTTATCATTAAAATGTTTAAGAAATTGTCTACAAATTTTGACGGCAAAAGAAAAATTTAAGGCATAAGATAGTTTAGTTTTTGGTTTATCAACGATAATATGCGATATAATCAGCTCGCAGAAGTTATAAAGTATTAAGCTAGCAAAAACTTCTTTAATGATAGAACTCGATTTTTTTGCATGAAGATAAGAAAGACCGACATTATGTTTTAATTTTCTAAAAGAAGTTTCAATACCCCAACGCAAATGGTAAAGCTCGCATAAATCAGCAGGAGAGAAAGATTTTTGAGGTAAATTAGTAATAACAGCCTCGAATTTATCAGTATTAGGTATAGCAAATCTAACAATACGCAAACGCATATTGTAGAAATCATCATTTTCTAAAAAGTCAAATTTAGCTTTTTTAGAAAGAAATTTATATTTTTTTCTATTGTTTCTAACCTCGTTAGGGTGTTTTCTAGTTAAGATTATATCAACATTTACATCAAACTCGTCGGAGTTAGGCAATGAAATACCTCTTAAAATACCAGTACTTTCCACATCTTTAACACGAACGAGAAATTTATAACCATTTTCGATGATATGTGCAAAAGAATTATAGCTTTCATAACCCCTATCACAAAGAAAAATGGTTTTTTTAGATAGCGTAACTCTATCAACCATAGTGATAACGGCACTATGCTCGTTTTTTTCAGTTCCGTTTTGAATTAGTAAATCAACATATGTACGACCGAATATATCATATAAAGCATTAATGTGTAACTGATTAAATCCGTTTTCAGTTTCCTTATTTTTAATGAATGTTTTTTCATCACTTGGATTTCTAGGTATTCTTAAATCAGAGCCGTCACAAGCAATAACTCTATAACCTTTAAATCCAGCTTTTATCTTAATCGGTTTATTAAATTCTCTAAAAATATGTTCAAATGCTTCTGCTTTTATTTTATCTAATTGCTTTTTATAAGCAGTGTCTGTTGGCATATCACTTGAGTAATTGAAAAAATCACAGATTTCTGCTTTAGTGCTTTCGTTTTTCATGCATAGTAACAAATTGATGGTTTTCTCAAAATCTAGCTTTCTATTTCTTGTAAAATCTTTTTCAGGATTTACAACAAACTTTGTTTTATCCATATTAGATACAATTTTGTTTAATCTTTTCTTTAATGTGTTTTCGTATTTAGCCATATGAAGCTCCCCTTTAAAATAATTTCATTTCAAAAGGCTTCGCCGCACATTTTTGGCATTTTGTCAAGCGTTTTGTGAAAAATTTACATTTTATTCACAAAAAAATAACACGCAGCTTTTTATTTCTGCTTGTTATTTTTAATGATATTTTCTTAAGTTCGTGACATTGATTCCATATGCTCCCGTTTTGCCTGTAAATACGTAAAATTCGGGCGAAAATGGATTTCGCCCCTACAATGGTCTTGTGTAATATGACGAAAAAATTTTTTTATGCGACAGCCCCTTAATTTTTGTTGTTAATTATTCTAAAACAGCACCTTTTGTACCAGAAGTTACAAGTTTTGCATAACGTGATAAATAACCTGTTTTGATACGTGGTTCTTTTGGTGTCCAATTTTGGCGACGTTTTGCTAATTCTTCGTCAGATATTAAAACGTTTATACTATTTTTATTTATATCAATTTCGATTATATCGCCCTCATTAACTAAAGCGATATTACCGCAAACGGCAGCTTCTGGTGATACGTGACCAATTGCAGCTCCTCTAGTTGCTCCAGAGAAACGCCCATCAGTAATAAGTGCAACGCTATTACCTAAGCCACTGCCCATAATAGCAGATGTAGGGTTTAACATTTCCCTCATACCAGGGCCACCTTTTGGACCTTCGTATCTAATAACTACAACATCGCCTGATACGATTTGATTTTCATATATAGCGTTTAGTGCATCTTCTTCGCAGTCAAATACACGAGCTATTCCCTTATGATACATCATTTCGTCGCATACGGCACTCCTTTTAACAACGCAACCATCTGGAGCTAGGTTACCTTTTAAAACTGCTATACCGCCTATTTTGCTATATGGATTATCTATAGGTCTTATAATTTCAGTGTCTAAAATTTCTTTGCCGTTTATATTTTCGCCAACTGTTTTACCAGTGCAAGTAAGTAAATCTTTATGAATAAGTCCTAGTTTGTCAACTTCGTTCATAACTGCATATATACCGCCAGCGCTGTCTAGTTGTTCCATAAAGTGGTCGCCTGCTGGTGCTAAATGACAAAGGTTAGGTGTTTTTGCTGAAATGTCGTTAGCTATTTCTAAATTTAAATCTATTCCACATTCGTGAGCAATAGCTGGTAGATGTAACATACTATTTGTGCTACAGCCTAGAGCCATATCTATTGTAAGTGCGTTTTCAAATGCTTTTTCGTTCATTATGTCAAGTGGGCGGATATCTTTTTCTAAAAGTTCCATTATTTTCATGCCAGCCCTTTTAGCAAGTTGTATTCTAGTTGAGTAAACTGCTGGAATTGTTCCATTGCCACCTAAACCCATTCCTAAAACTTCTGTTAAACAGTTCATACTATTTGCAGTAAACATACCACTACATGAACCACAAGTAGGGCAAGCTTTGTTTTCGTATTCGTCTAGCTTTTCTTCGCTTATTTGACCAGTTTTAAATAAACTTACAGCCTCTGATACTGTAGAATAACTTATTTTTTTATTGTTTACAGTGCCTGCAAGCATAGGACCACCACTTACAAAAATTGTAGGTATATTTACTCGAGCGGCTGCCATTAATAAACCTGGTACGTTTTTGTCGCAGTTAGGAACCATTACAAGTGCGTCGAATGCGTGTGCTTTTGCCATAGCTTCTGTTGAGTCTGCTATTAATTCTCTTGTAACTAAAGAGTACTTCATGCCCTCGTGTCCCATAGCAATACCATCGCATACTGCAATTGCTGGGAAAACTATAGGAACGCCACCAGCTAAAGAAACACCTTGTTTTACAGCGTCTACTATTTTGTCAAGGTTTATATGCCCTGGAACGATATCGTTTTGAGAACTTACAATACCAATTAAAGGTCTTTGCATTTCTTCTTTAGTTAAGCCTAAAGCGTGTAATAATGCTCTTTGAGGAGCTGCTTTTATCGTTTTTGTTATTCTGTCACTATTCATGATAGTACCTCCGTTTAATATAAATAAGATAAAAAGTTAAGTTTTTTAACGCTTGATAGTTTTACTATTACAAAACTAATAATAAAAGTAGAGATTGTTACGATAAAAAATCTTAAAACTGAATTCATTGTTTCTGTGTTAAAAGCAACAATAATCATTGGGTGTAAAAAATATATAATAGTACTCATCTTTCTAAAAGTAGCACAATTTTCTTTGTTGACTTTTATTTCGATAGATGAAATTGCATTAAAAAGAAAATAAGATAGTGGGAAAGTGAAAACTAAGTAAGATACAGTTTCGTTGCTTAAATAGAAATAATTTATAAACACTTCTAATGCCAATAATATAAAAGATAAGATTAATAAAACAAGGTTTGTTTTATTTGAAAGTTTTGTTTTTCTATGTATGGCGATAGCACCTACGGAGATGAAAGCAATACCACGAGGGAGTCCGTGGTAAAAAATATAATTTGCACCAGGTAAATTTTCAATGTTTATTCCAAATAATACATTTAGTGCTGATGAATACGAGTAAGTTAAAATTGAAATAGTATAGAATACTACTGAAATGCCTAAAAGATATTTAATATTAATATACCTCAATATTATGTAGATAATAGGGACACTATAAATGGTAACTAACATATACCATATATGATAATAAGTGCCAATAGTAAAGAAACTTAATCCATAATCTATAAAAGAACTTGCAGAAAACCAGCCACTTTCAATCCATTGAGGGATAACAAAAAACAGATATAAAGCACTCCAAATTAAGTAAAGTAAAGAGGCTCTCTTTAAGTATTTAAATAATTTTGCGTTGTTTTCTTTGCATTTCTTAATTTTACCGTTTTCAAATAATAGTCCTTTAAAAAAGAAAAAGCCAGAAGTTATAAAAAAGAAAGGGACAGCAAATCTAGTGAAAATGTTAGTTATAAAAAAGTTAAGTTCTTCAGAATACGACATTAAAGGTGTCGTGTGGATTACTATTATGGCTACAGCTGAAATTATTTTAAAGATATCTATAGCGTTGTAATTTGAATTAGTGGATAAAGTGTTTGCAGTTCTGTCACTATTCATGATAGTACCTCCATAATAGTTTGATGAAATTATTTTCTGCGTATATTATAACATAAAATAAAATTGGTGTAAAGTAGTATAATATTAGGTTTTTTTAATTCATTTTATACAAAAAAGCTTATGCAATTTTTAGGTTGCATAAGCTTTAAAAATATTATTTATTGCAATTACAATTGTTGTCGTTATGTGGTTTATCACTAGGGCAACTTTTACAAGTTTTTGAACTAGGGCAACCTATACATTTAACGCCTTTTTTCTTTTCGCTCACAATGTAAATTATCACACCTACAACAATAGCGACTATAAAAACTGCTAAAATTATATTTGTTATTGCGTTCATTTTTTTATTTCTCCTTAAGCTTTTTTAGCGTAGTTTGTTAAAGTTTGAGCTGATTTTTTTTGTCCTTTTATAGTTAAGAAAACAACTAAACCAACCATTAATAAAACAGCTATAAGGCCTGGGATAAATCCTGCACCAACATTACCTGTTGTAATGATTGTACCTGCTTGATAAACTAGGAACGAAACGGTGTAACCTGTACCAAATTGTAGCCCAATACCTGCCCATAACCATTTTTTGCTCTCCATTTCGGCGTTCATAGCACCAATTGCAGCAAAACAAGGAGGAGTAAATAAGTTAAACATTAAGTAAGCAAGAGCAGCAACAGAAGTAAGTCCCATTACTTGAGCAATTTGCGTAGCTCCGCCAGTCATAACTAATTCCTCTGTATCAATAAAGTTTGTAATGCCGTAAACTACAGCTAAAGTACCAACTACGTTTTCTTTAGCGATAAAACCTGTAATAGAAGCGGCCGCTAATTGCCATACACCAAAACCTAGAGGTATAAGCACAAAAGCAAATGGAGTAGCAATACTTGCTAAAATACTTGTATTTTCTGCACCTTCAGCAACTACTTGGAATTGCCAATTGAATGTTTGCATTAATTGAACTATCATATTACAAAGTAAAACTATAGTACCAGCTTTAATGATAAAAGCTTTTGCTCTTGAAAGCATAGAAAGAGTAGCTCTTTTAAGGCTAGGGATTTTATATTCAGAAAGCTCCATAATAAAGAAAGTTTTTTTGTTTTTTTCGCCAGTAATCCTTACTATTAAGAAAGCACCTACTATAATAAGAACGATACCAACGGCATACATTGTTGCACTTACCCAGCCAGAGCCATTAAAGAAAACACCAGCAAATAGTGCGATAACTGGAAGTTTTGCACCGCAAGGGATAAATGGAGTTAGCATTGCAGTTGTTCTTCTTTGGCGTGGATCTTTAATAGTTCTTGTAGCCATAACACCAGGAATAGCACAACCAGTACCAATAACCATAGGTATAATTGATTTACCAGAAAGACCTACTATTTTGAAAAATCTATCCATAACAACGGCAACCCTTGCCATATAACCGCAATCTTCTAAAAGTGCTAGTAAGAAGAACATAACCATAATAAGTGGAAGAAAACCTACAACAGCACCAACACCGCCTATAATACCGTCAAGCACAATAGCGGTTAGTACTGGAGATGCGTTTTCGCCAAGTAGACCTGCTACCCATTCGTAAAACATATCAATCCACGATGCTAAAGTGTCAGCAACAAGTGGTCCTAAATGCACTTGAGAAATTTCAAAAACAGCCCACATAACAGCTATAAATATTGGAATACCTATCCATTTATGTGCAAGAACTTTATCTACTTTATCTTGCGTAGTGATTTTATTACTTCTTTCTTTTCTGTTTTCTACTTGAGATACAATTTTCTTTACTTGCTCGTATCTATCTTTGTCAGCTTTAGTAATAGATTTTTTATCTTGACCATTAATAGAAATATTAAAAGGTTTTTGCTGTGATTTACCGCTAATTTCAATAGCTTTATTAATAAGCTGTTCTAAACCATTATTATTAGAAGAAGTAGAAACAGTTTTTATTACTGGACAATGTAATAACTTTGAAAGTTTTAAAGCATTAATATCAGCTTTCTTTTCGCCAGCGTCGCTTTTGTTAAGAGCGATAACAACTGGTATGTTTAACTCTAAAAGTTGAGTTGTGAAAAATAAACTTCTGCTAATATTTGTTGAGTCTACTATATTAATGATAACGTCTGGTTTTTCGTTTTCTACATAATCTCTTGTTATACTTTCCTCTGAGGTAAATGGTGACATTGAATATGCCCCTGGTAAGTCTACTGCCACAATATGTAATCCGTCTTTGCATAGGCTTTTCTTAACGTCCGCCTCTTTTTTTGAAACTGTAACGCCTGCCCAGTTTCCTACTTTTTCTGTACTTCCTGTAATAGCGTTGTAAAGAGTCGTTTTACCGCTATTTGGGTTTCCTGTTAATGCTATTTTCATTATGTCGCTCCTTTAAAATACGAATAAATTAAGTTACTATATTAGTTGATGTGGTTAGTAACTATTAACTAACTAATGGAAGTATATCATTAAAATTTTCCCTTGTCAAGAGAAAATAAAATAAAATTGGAAAAAATAATAAAACTCATTACAAAAAAACTTGCTTTATTAATGATAAAAAGGTATAATATAGAAAGCGTTCATACAAAAATTATTGTAATATGACGTTTGTTTAAAATGCACAAAAAAAGCATTTGCAATACGTAAAACTTCTACATAAATAAAAATTTAACTTTGCTTGATATTTATGTAAAAGTATGTTAAAATAATGGAGCGTGACTGCAACGATGTGCGATGAAGCGGGAGGTTGCAACCGAAAGGTTGGTTTTTTCGTGGAGTATGTCCGATTTTAAACCGGGCGGACGAAAATTAGATTAAGTTATTTGTTTAAAGCAAGCAAAACCAGAGGGTTGCTGTGTTTTTGCACGTTTAAACACTTTTTCAAGTTCTCCGAGTGGACAATAATATGTCACTCGGATTTTATAAAAGTCACTTATGAAACACGAGGAAGAGTGGAACAAGATTTAAGCTGGAATTTCGGCCCATTGACTAATAACAAGGAGGCGATTAATGTGGCAGTCAAGGATAAAATAAGAATAAGAATTAAAGGGTATGATCATCAATTGGTAGATCAAGCTGCAGAAAAAATTGTTGAAACAGCAAAAAGAACTGGTGCTAAAGTTTCGGGACCAATTCCACTACCAACAGAAAAACAAGTAATTACAATATTACGTGCGGTTCATAAATATAAAGATAGCCGTGAACAATTCGAGATGAGAACTCATAAAAGACTTATCGACATTTTAAGACCATCAAACAAAACAGTTGGGGCTTTAACAAGTCTTGAACTTCCAGCAGGCGTTGAAATAGATATAAAACTATAGTAAACAAATGCGGGTCAATGTTGGAGGTAATAACTTTCAACCAATAACCTAAAAAGGAGGCATATATTATGCAAAAAGCAATTATCGGTAAAAAGATTGGTATGACACAAATCTTTGACGAAAAAGGAAAAGTAATTCCTGTTACAGTTGTTGAAGCAGGTCCTTGCGTTATCTCTCAAAAGAAAACAATGGAAAAAGACGGCTACACAGCAGTTCAAATGGGATACGGAGATTTAAAACCTCACAAAGTAAACAAACCTATGGGTGGTCACTTTGAAAAAGCAGGCGTTGCTCCAAAAAGAACTTTAAGAGAATTTCGTTTTGCAGATTGTGATGCTTACAAAGTAGGCGACATAATCAAAGCTGACACTTTTGCAAGTGGTGACAAAATCGACATTACAGGAAAAAGCAAAGGTAAAGGTTTTGCAGGCGTTATCAAAAGATGGAATTTCCACAGATTAAAAGAAACACACGGTACAGGTCCTTGCGTTAGAAAAGGTGGATCAATCGGTGCTTGTTCTTCTCCATCAAGGGTGTGGAAAGGCAAAAAAATGGCAGGACACTTAGGTGCAGAAAAAGTTACAATCCAAAACTTAACAGTAGTTAAAGTTGATGTTGAAAATAACTTAATCGCTATTAAGGGTGCTGTTCCAGGTCCTAACGGCGGTACTGTAATAATCAGAGATACCGTTAAGGCTTAATGAAAGGAGGAGTACGAATGCCAAACGTAGATTTAATGAATATGGAAGGTAAATCAGTAGGAACTATTGAATTATCAGACGCAGTATTCGGAATAGAACCAAACAAAACAGTTATGCATCATATGGTTGTAAATTACCTTGCTAACCAACGTCAAGGTACACAATCAACATTAACACGTGCAGAAGTTTCTGGTGGTGGTAGAAAACCATGGAGACAAAAAGGTACAGGACGTGCAAGACAAGGTTCGACTCGTTCTCCACAATGGAGACACGGCGGAGTTGTATTTGCTCCAAAACCACGTGATTACAGCTATACTGTAAATAAAAAAGTTAGAAGACTAGCTATGAAATCAGCTTTCTCAGCAAAAGTACTTGACAGTAATTTAATCGTTTTAGATTCTCTACAAATGACAGAATACAAAACAAAAACTATTATCAATATGCTAAACGCTTTAGGAGTTGAGAAAAAAGCTTTGATAGTTCTACCTCAAGTAGACGCTAAAGTAATTAAGTCAGCTAACAATATCAAAGGTATCAAAACAGCTCAAGTAAACGAATTAAATGTTTACGATATGATAAATGCTCAAAAACTTATCATTGTTAAAGAAGCTTTAGCAAAAATTGAGGAGGTGTACGCATAATGACAGCACAAGATATTATCATAAGACCTATTATTACTGAAAAGTCTATGCAAGGTACTGTAGATAAAAAGTACACTTTTGAAGTTAATAAAAATGCTAACAAAATTGAAATCGCAAAAGCTTGCGAAGAAATTTTCAAAGTTAAAGTTTCTAAAGTAAATACTGTAAGTGTTCGTGGTAGACTTCGCCGTCAAGGCAGAAGCCAAGGTTATACACCATCATGGAAAAAAGCTTACATCACTTTAACAGCTGATAGCAAAGCTATTGAGTTCTTTGAAGGTATGGTGTAAGTCTGTTATAAACATTTTTAACAGATACAGTATGTAAGGGGTGTGCCATAACCCCGCAAAACAATCATGAGGAGTGTGAAGAAAATGGCTATAAAGATATATAAACCGACCACAAATGCTAGACGTAATATGTCGGTTACTGATTATTCAGAACTATCAAAAAAAGGTCCTGAAAAAAGTCTTTTAGCTCCGCTAAAGAAAAACTCTGGCCGTAACAGCTACGGTAGAATTACAGTTCGTCACAGAGGCGGCGGAAATAGAAGAAAATACAGAATTATTGACTTCAAACGTCAAAAATTTGATATGCCTGCTACAGTGCTATCACTTGAATATGACCCAAACCGTTCAGCATTTATCGCTTTAATTCAATATGAAGACGGCGAAAAAAGCTACATCATTGCCCCAAACGGCTTAAAAGTTGGTGCTAAAGTAACAGCTGGTTCATCAGCTGATATTAAACCAGGTAATGCTTTACCACTTGAGAACATTCCTACAGGTACATTCATTCACAACATTGAATTATACCCAGGAAGAGGCGGTCAGCTTGCAAGATCTGCTGGTAACCAAGCTCAATTAATGGCTAAAGAAAACGGTTTTGCTTTATTAAGATTACCATCAGGTGAACTTAGAAATGTACCTGCTAAATGCATGGCTACAATTGGTCAAGTAAGTAATACAGACCATGAAAACGTTAAAATCGGTAAAGCTGGTCGTAAACGTAACATGGGTTGGAAACCAACAGTAAGAGGTTCTGTAATGAACCCTAACGACCATCCACACGGTGGTGGTGAGGGTAAAAGTCCAATCGGACGTTCAGGTCCAGTTACTCCATGGGGTAAACCAGCTCTAGGTTATAAAACAAGAAAAACTAATAATCGTTCAGATAAGATGATTGTTAGAAGAAGAAACGGTAAGTAAGGCAGACGAAAGGAGCTTATATATATGGGCAGAAGTATCAAAAAGGGTCCTTATGTACAACCTGTGCTGCTAAAGAGGGTTCTAGCAATGAACGAAGCAGGCGAAAAGAAAATCCTTAAAACATGGAGTAGATCATCTACAATTTTCCCTGATTTTGTTGGACACACATTTGCAGTTCATGACGGACGTAAACACGTTCCAGTGTACGTAACAGAAGACATGGTTGGTCATAAACTAGGTGAGTTTGCACCAACTAGAACTTATAGAGGTCATGCTGGTTCAAAAACTAGTAAGAGATAAGTGGAAAGGAGAGTATAAACAACATGGAAAACAAAACACAAGCTGTAGCACATTTAAAATATGTTCGTATTTCACCACGTAAAGTAGGAATAGTTTTAGATTTAATTAGAAACAAACCTTGTGACATTTCTATGGCTATATTAAAGCATACTCCCAAAGCCGCTTGCGAGCCGCTTATGAAACTGCTTAAATCAGCTATGGCAAATGCAGAGAACAACAACAATATGGACGTATCAAAACTTTATATATCAGAATGTTATGTAACAGGCGGACCAATACTTAAACGTATCCGTCCTCGTGCGCAAGGTAGAGCTTTTAGAATTGATAAAAGAACATCTCACATAACACTTGTAGTAAAAGAAGCAGATCAGGAGGTGACAGGCTAATGGGTCAAAAAGTTAATCCACACGGTCTTCGTGTAGGGGTAATAAAAGACTGGGATTCACGTTGGTATGCAAATAAAAAAGAATACGGCGATATGCTTGTTGAGGATTACAATTTACGTAAAATCCTTAAAAAACAACTTTATCTTGCAGGTGTTCCTAAGATTGAAATTGAACGTGATGCTAAAAAAGTTAGAATTCACATTCACTGTGCAAAACCAGGCCTTGTTATTGGTAAAGGTGGAGCTGAAATAGAAAAACTTCGTATCCAATGCGAAAAATTCTTAAGCAAACCAGTAGCCATTAACATTATAGAAGTAAAACAACCAGACTTAAACGCTCAATTAGTTGCTGAGAGTATTGCATCTCAACTTGAAAAGAGAATTTCATTTAGACGTGCAATGAAACAATCAATCGGCAGAGCTATGCGTTTCGGTGCTAAAGGTATAAAAACACAATGCTCAGGTCGTTTAGGCGGTGCTGAAATTGCTCGTGGTGAATCATACCATGAAGGTACAATTCCACTACAAACATTAAGAGCAGACATTGAATATGGCTTTGCTGAAGCTGACACAACATACGGTAAAATCGGTGTTAAAGTTTGGCTATACAGAGGCGAAGTATTAAGAGATACAAGAAAACCTCGTAAGGAAGGAGGCAGTAAATAATGTTATTACCTAAACGTGTTAAGTATAGAAGAGTACACAGGGGTCGCATGAAAGGTAAAGCTACTAGAGGTAATAAAGTTACTTACGGTGAGTTTGGTCTTCAAGCTCTTGAGCCTTCTTGGATAACATCTAACCAAATTGAATCAGCCCGTATCGCAATGACACGTTACTGTAAAAGATTTGGTAAAGTATGGATTAAAATATTCCCTGATAAACCAATAACAGAAAAACCTGCAGAAACTCGAATGGGTTCTGGTAAAGGTTCACCTGAATACTGGGTAGCTGTTGTTAAACCAGGCAGAGTAATGTTTGAACTTGCAGGTGTACCAGAAGAAACAGCAAGAGAGGCTATGCGTCTAGCTGCTAACAAGTTACCAATTAAATGCAAGTTTGTTAAAAAAGAAGAAACGGAGGTTGAGCAATAATGACTGCAGCACAATTAAGAGATTTATCTGAAAACGAACTAAACACAAAGTTAAAAGACTTAAAAGAAGAATTATTCCAACTACGTTTCCAACTAGCTATCAATCAATTAGATAACCCAATGCGTGTAAGTGCTGTAAAGAAAGATATTGCCAGAGTTAAGACAATAATTCGCCAACGTGAGTTGGAAAATGGTGCTAGTGCATAAGGGAGGAGGAAACTTTAATGAGTGATAGAAATATGAGAAAAACAGATGTCGGCAAAGTTGTAAGTACTAAAATGGATAAAACAATCGTTGTATCAATTGAAAATAGTATTAAACACGCATTTTATGATAAAATCATTAAAAGAACAGTTAAATTAAAAGTTCATGATGAAAATAACGAATGCTCAGTTGGCGACAAAGTACGTATTATGGAAACTCGTCCTCTTTCAAAAGATAAAAGATGGAGATTAGTCGAGATTATAGAAAAAGCGAAATAATAATGCTTTAGAAAAAGGAGGAACGCACTGTGATACAGCAACAAACCTATCTAAAGGTTGCCGATAATACAGGAGCAAAAGAGTTAATGTGCATACGTGTTCTAGGCGGTACTAGAAGAAGATATGCAAACATTGGCGATGTTATTGTAGCCTCTGTAAAAAAAGCTTCTCCTGGTGGAGTAGTTAAAAAAGGCGATGTAGTAAAAGCAGTTGTAGTACGCTCAGCAAAGGGCGTTAGAAGAGAAGACGGCACTTATATTCGTTTCGACGAAAATGCAGCCGTAATAATAAAAGAAGACAAAAACCCAAAAGGTACACGTATCTTTGGGCCAGTAGCAAGAGAACTTCGTGATAAAGATTACATGAAGATTTTATCTCTAGCTCCTGAAGTGCTTTAACGGAGGGCTTAACAATGGAAAATAAAGTTCATGTAAAAACTGGTGATACAGTTGTAGTGTTAAGCGGTAACAGTAAAGGTAAAAAAGGTAAAGTATTAGCTGTTAGCCCAAAAGAGGGTAAACTTATTATTGAAAAAGTTAATATGGTTAAGAAACACGTTAAACCTAGAAAACAAGGCCAAATGGGTGGTATAGTAGAAGCTGAAGGTGCTATGTATGCTTGCAAAGTACAAATAGTTTGCCCTAGATGCCACAAAGCTACACGTATCGGTTACAAAGTAACAAAAGGTGATAACGGTAGAGTAACAAGTAAAGAACGTATTTGCAAAAAATGCGGCGAAACAATGTAAGGGGAGGACAAATTATGGCTAGATTAAAACAATACTATGCTGAACAAGTAGCTCCTGCATTGATGAAAAAGTTTGAATACAAAAGCGTTATGCAAATTCCTAAACTTGATAAAATCGTTATAAATGTAGGTGCTGGTGAAGCGAAAGACAACGCAAAAGTTATTGACGCAATTGTAAATGATTTAGGTATCATTACAGGTCAAAAAGCTTATATTTGTAAAGCTCGTAAATCAGTTGCTAACTTTAAATTAAGAGAAGGTATGGCTATTGGTGCTAAAGTTACACTTCGTGGCGAGAGAATGTATGAATTTTTAGATAGATTTTTCAATATCTCACTGCCAAGAGTTCGTGACTTTAGAGGTATAAATGCTAACTCTTTCGATGGTAAAGGTAACTATAACATGGGTGTTAAAGAGCAACTTATCTTCCCTGAAATTGACTATGATAAAATAGACAAAGTAAGAGGTATGGATATTTGTTTTGTAACAACAGCAAAAACAGATGAAGAAGCACGTGAGTTATTAACTCTAATGGGTGCTCCATTCGCTAAGTAAAGGAGGAATTATCTGTGGCTAAAACTTCTATGAAAGTTAAACAACAAAAAGTTCAAAAATTCTCTAGTAGAGAATATAACAGATGCAAAATCTGTGGAAGGCCACACGCCTACCTTCGTAAATTTGGTATTTGCCGTATATGCTTTAGAGAACTTGCATATAAAGGTCAAATCCCAGGTGTGAAAAAATCAAGTTGGTAAAAGGAGGTTTACAATATGCAAATTACAGATGCAATAGCTGATCTACTAACAAGAATAAGAAATGCTAGTAGTGCAAAGCACGATACTGTTAAAATTCCATCTTCAAACATGAAACAAGCAATATGCAAAATTCTTTTAGAAGAAGGTTACATCAAAGGCTTTTCAGTAGAAGAAGATGGCAAACAAGGTATTATAACAGTAGCTCTTAAGTATGGTGAAGGTAAAACTCCTACAATTACAGGGCTTAAAAGAATTTCAAAACCAGGTTTACGTAAGTACAGCAGTGTTGAAGATATGCCAAAAGTTATGAAAGGCTTAGGTATTGCTATCGTTTCAACTTCTAAAGGTATTATGACAGACAAAACTGCAAGAAGTTTAAACGTTGGCGGAGAAGTGCTAGCATTCGTTTGGTAAGGAGGTGCGATTTAAATGTCGAGAATTGGAAGAAAACCTATAAATATTCCCGCTGGTGTAGAGGTAAAACTTGAAAACGGCGTTATGAGTGTTAAAGGTGCGAAAGGTGCTTTAACTCAAGATATACACCCAAACATGGAAGTTATCATTGATGGTAATGTTATCGAAGTTAAACGTCCTGATGATGATAAGCTAAATAGATCTTTACATGGTCTAACACGTACTCTTATTGCAAATATGATAGAGGGTGTTTCAAACGGCTATAAAAAAGAACTAGATGTAAATGGTGTTGGTTACCGTGTTAAAAAAGAAGGTAAACAATTAATAATGAACTTAGGATACTCTCACAATGTTATTATGGAAGATACTACTGATATTACAATAGTAGTGCCAAACCCTAATAAAATTATTATTGAAGGTGCAGACAAACAAAAAGTTGGTCAATTTGCAGCTGAAGTAAGAGAGAAACGTCCACCAGAGCCATATAAAGGCAAAGGTATCAAATATGTTGATGAAGTTATCCGTCGTAAAGAAGGTAAAGCTGGTAAAGGCGGCAAGAAATAATTAAGGAGTGAATACAATTATGGTGAACAAAGCTGATAAGAATTTAGCACGTCTAAAGCGTCATCGCAGAGTACGTGGCAAAATAAGTGGTACTCCACTTTGCCCACGCCTAAATGTTTTCCGCTCTACAAATAATATCTATGCTCAGTTAATAGATGACGTTAATGGTGTAACACTTGCATCTGCATCTACTCTGGACAAAGAAATTACCGGTAACGGCGGAAACAAGGAAGCTGCAAAAAAAGTAGGCTTGCTTATAGCAAAAAAAGCAATTGAAAAAGGTGTTGAAACGGTTGTATTTGACCGTGGAGGATACATTTATCACGGCCGTGTACAAGAATTGGCCGAAGGTGCCCGTGAGGGTGGCCTCAAATTCTAAGAAGAGGAGGAATAAACTTTGGCTATTATTGACGGTTCAACAATGGATTTAAAAGAACGTGTTGTAGCTATAAACCGTGTATCTAAAACTGTAAAAGGCGGACGTATTTTCAAATTCTCTGCTTTAGTAGTTGTAGGTGACGGTGAAGGTACAGTAGGTTTCGGAATAGGTAAAGCTGGCGAAGTTCCAGATGCCATTCGTAAAGGAATAGAAGATGCAAAGAAAAATCTTGTTAAGATTTCTTTAAGAGGTACTACAATTCCTCACGAAATTACAGGCGAGTTTGGTGCAGGTAGAGTTCTACTTAAACCAGCTGCTCCTGGTACTGGTGTTATCGCTGGTGGTCCAGTTCGTGCAGTTGTAGAGGCTGTAGGAATTAAAGATATCAGAACAAAAGCTTTACGCTCAAATAACCCTTGCAACGTAGTACGTGCTACACTTGCAGGTTTACAAGCGTTAAGAACAGCACAGGAAGTTGCGGCTAGCCGTGGCAAAACTGTAAAAGAAATATTATAATGGGGGTTAGCGATATGGGAAAAGTTAATATTAAACTTACAAAAAGTCTAATAGGTAGTAAAAAAGACCAAATTGCAACTGCTCATTCACTAGGGCTTAAAAAGATTGGCGATACAACTTGTCAACCTAAAAACCCACAAACAGACGGAAAAGTTGCAAAAATAATCCACCTCATAGAGGTAAGCGAAGCGTAAAGAGTAAGCAAGGAGGTGCGAACATGAACTTACATGAATTATCACCAGCTGCAGGCTCTAGAAAAAACGCTAAGCGTATAGGTAGAGGTCACGGCAGCGGGCAAGGTAAAACTGCTGGTAAAGGTCATAAAGGTCAAAAGGCTAGAGCTGGTAGAGGTATTAGAGCAGGTTTTGAGGGCGGTCAAATGCCTTTACAAAGACGTATTCCTAAAAGAGGTTTCAACAATATTTTCGCTAAAAAGGTTGCTATTGTAAACGTAGAAAGCCTAAATATGTTTGAAGATGGTACAGTAGTAGATACTGCACTATTAGTTGAAGCTGGTCTAGTTGGTAATACATTTGATGCAGTAAAAATATTAGGTAACGGCGACTTAACTAAAAAAGTTGAAGTTAAACTACCTTTAATCAGAACTAAACTTAAAAAAGTTGAAACTGATGGAAAAAAAGAGATAAAAGAAACACCGGTTGTACCATTTTCAGCGACTGCAAAAGCTAAAATTGAAAGTGCAGGCGGAAAGGCTGAGGTGATTTAAATTGTTTAAAACAATTAAAAATGCTTGGAGAATACCAGACCTCAGAAAAAAGTTATTATTCACACTATTGATTATAGTTGTATTTAGAATAGGTTCTAAAATTCCAGTTCCATTTTTAGATATGGACGCTTTAGGAACTTTAATGGACCCATCAGGTTATCAAGATACATTATTATCATATTTAAACACACTTTCAGGTGGAGCGTTTGCTAACGCTACATTGTTTGCGATGGGTGTAACACCTTACATCAACGCATCAATCATTATGCAACTTCTAACAGTTGCAATTCCTGCACTTGAAAGACTATCAAAAGAAGGCGAAAGTGGTAGAAAGAAAATTGCTTCAATTACTCGTTTTGTAACCGTTGGTTTAGGACTTGTACAAGGTACTGCTTACTACTTCTTCCTACAAGGTTCTAATGTTGTTAAATATGATCAAGGTTTTGATCAAATATTTGCAGCAATAGTAATCATCTTAGCGTTTACTGCCGGTACAGCTTTAATGATGTGGCTAGGCGAACAAGTAAACCAACACGGTATCGGTAATGGTATTTCAATACTTCTATTTGCAGGTATTCTTGCAAGTCTTCCACTTACAATTGCACAACTTGGGCAATATTGGGATCTTGCAATGCAAGGTAGTGGTATGCAATACTTCTTCTTAGTTCCAGCGTTTGCAATTCTATTTATCGGTGTAATCTGGGTAATAGTATTTATGAACGATGCTGAAAGAAGAATACCAGTACAATATGCTAAAAGAGTTGTTGGACGCAAAATGTACGGCGGTCAAAGCTCACACTTACCAATTAAAGTTGGTATGGGTGGCGTACTTCCAATCATCTTTGCAAGTTCAATACTTTCAATACCTAGTACAATCGAATTATTTGTAGGTGAGCAAACTGAAGGCTTCTGGGCTGGATTCTTTGACTTATTTGCATACAACGGTGTACTATACTCAATTCTTTACTTCTTCTTAATTATTGCGTTTGCATATTTTTATACTACAATTCAGTATAATCCAGTGGAAATGTCCAATAATCTAAGACAAAACAGTGGTACAATCCCAGGTATTCGTCCTGGTAAACCAACTGCGGACTTCATAGCTAAAATACTTTCAAGAATTACACTTATCGGTGCTTTATTCTTAGCATTTGTAGCTTTATTACCTACAATTTTTACAGGTCTTTCAGGTATGCAAGGCTTGTCAATGGGCGGAACATCTGTTATAATCTTAGTAGGTGTTGCACTTGACACAGTAAAACAAATGGAATCACAAATGATGATGCGTCATTATAAAGGTTTCCTAGATTAATAAAGGAGAATGACAAATGAATATTATTATGCTAGGTGCTCCAGGAGCAGGTAAAGGAACTCAAGCTGAAAACTTATCAGTTAAACTTGCTATTCCAACAATTTCAACTGGTAATATTATCAGAGAAGCGTTGAAAAGCGGCACAGAGATGGGACTTAAAGCGAAATCATTTATGGACGAGGGCAAACTTGTTCCAGATGAAGTAGTTATAGGAATTATTAAAGAAAGACTTAATAATGATGACTGTAACAATGGATTTATTTTAGATGGTTTCCCACGCACAATCCCTCAAGCTGAGGCGTTAGACGAAATGGGTGTTGTTATTGACAAAGTTATCGATATTGAAGTAGCTGATAGCGACATCATCAAAAGAATGTCTGGCCGCCGTGCTTGTGGCACTTGTGGTGCAACATATCATATTGAATATAAAGCACCAAAAGAAGCAGATGTTTGCGACAGTTGCCAAAGCACCCTTATGCAACGCAAGGACGATCACCCAGATACAGTTTTAGCAAGACTAGAAGTTTATCATAACGAAACTGAACCTCTAAAAGATTATTACTCAAAACAAGGTAAATTATCTATAGTTTTAGGTCAAGAAGAAGTTGCAGATACAACTAAACTTGTTCTAGCTCAAGTAGAGGCTTAATTAATGATAAAAGTTAAAACCCCACGAGAAATCGAAAAGATGAAACTAGCGGGTAAAATATCTGCTAATGCATTAAAGCTTGCAGGTACTCTTATTGAAGAGGGTATCTCAACGATTGAAATCGACTTAGCAGTACGCAAGTACATTGAGGAGCAAGGAGCTATTCCTTCGTTCCTCGGTTACGGCGGTTTTCCTAATAGCACTTGTATTTCTGTAAATGATGTGGTTATCCATGGCATACCATCAAAAAAGCAAAAGCTTAAAAATGGCGATATTGTGAGTATTGACGTTGGTGCTTTCTATGAGGGTTACCACGGCGATAATGCTTACACCTTTGCGTGTGGGCAAATTAGCGATAACGCAAAAAACCTTTTAAAAGCTACAGAAGATTGTCTATATAAAGGTATAGAAAAAGCAGTTGTAGGTAATAGAATTGGTGATATAAGTTTTGCAGTACAGCAGTATGCTGAATCTCGCAATTACTCGGTGGTACGAGATTTTGTCGGCCATGGCGTAGGTGCGAAGTTGCACGAAGACCCAAGCGTTCCAAACTACGGTAAAGTGGGTAGAGGAACAAGGCTTGTAGCAGGTATGACACTTGCTATTGAACCTATGATAAACGAAGGTACTTTTAAAGTTGAAGTGCTACAAGATGGCTGGACTGTCTTAACACTAGATAATAAGCTATCAGCTCACTTTGAACATACAATTGCAATTACAAACGATGGTCCTGTTATTTTAACAGTAGCAGACTAAGTGAGGTGGAATTGTGGAAGTACAAATAGGAAGTATAGTAAAATCGACTGCCGGTAGAGATAAAAACAGTTTTTACGTTGTGGTAGATATAAAAGAAGAATTTGTCTATATTTGCGACGGAAAGATTAGACGTTTAGAAAACATTAAGAAAAAAAATATACGTCATATCTCAAAAACTAACCAGACAGTTGAGCAAAGCTCATTAAAGACAAATAAGCAAGTAAAAAATGCACTTAAACATTTAAACAACAGTGGACAGTCTTAATATGAGGAGGTAAGTTACCATGTCTAAACAAGATGTAATCGAAATAGAGGGTACAGTAACAGAAGCACTACCTAATGCACAATTTATGGTAGAACTTCAAAACGGCCATATAATACTTGCACATATCTCAGGAAAACTTAGAATGAATTTCATTAGAATTTTACCTGGCGATAAAGTAACAGTTGAAATGTCACCTTATGATTTAACAAGAGGTCGCATTACATGGCGTAGTAAATAATCAAATTTTTAAAACTAAGATATTATATGTGAAAGGAATGATTAGGAATGAAAGTCAGACCTTCTGTCAAAAAGATTTGCGATAAATGCAAAGTTATAAAACGTAAAGGCAAAATCATGGTTATATGTGAGAATGCTAAGCACAAACAACGTCAAGGTTAATTTTAACTTTTAGACAAATGAACAATTTAAAAATTTAACGGAGGTGCAACATATATGGCACGTATAGCAGGTGTTGACTTACCTAGAGATAAGAGAGTTGAAATTGGCTTAACTTATATATATGGTATAGGTCGTAAAACTGCAACAGACATCATTGCAGGTACTGGCATAAATCCTGACACAAGAGTTAGAGATTTATCAGAAGACGATGTTTCAAAATTAAGAGAATATATAGATCAATATTGCAGAGTTGAGGGTGACTTACGTCGTGATATCGCTTTCGATATTAAAAGACTTATCGAAATCGGTTGTTACCGTGGAGTACGCCACAGAAAAAATCTTCCTGTAAGAGGGCAACGTTCAAAAACAAACGCACGTACTCGTAAAGGTCCACGTAAAACTATGGCTAACAAGAAGAAATAATGTAAGGAGGATTAACCTATGGCAGCACCTAAAGGTAAAAAAACTAGCGTTCGCAGACGTCGTGAGCGTAAAAATATTGAACGTGGCGCAGCTCACATTCAATCAACTTTTAACAACACAATAGTTACAATTACTGATGTAAACGGCAATGCAGTTTCATGGGCAAGTGCAGGCGGATTAGGCTTTAGAGGTTCAAGAAAATCTACTCCATTTGCAGCACAAACAGCAGCTGAAACAGCAGCGAAAGCAGCTATGGAACATGGTATGAAAACTGTTGAAGTTTATGTTAAAGGACCAGGTTCTGGTCGTGAAACAGCAATAAGAGCTTTACAAAGCACAGGACTAGAAGTTAGTATGATTAAAGATGTTACACCAATTCCTCATAATGGATGTCGTCCACCAAAGAGAAGACGTGTATAGTATATAATTTATAGGAGGTGTATTTTACACTATGGCAAGATATACAGGAGCTGTATGCAGACAATGCAGAAGAGAAGGTCAAAAACTTTTCTTAAAAGGCGAGCGTTGCTATACAGATAAATGTGCAGTATCAAGAAGAGCTTATCCACCAGGACAACATGGTCAAGGTAGAAAAAAAGCTACTGAGTACGGTATACAATTAAGAGCTAAACAAATGACAAGACGTTACTATGGCGTTTTAGAAAGTCAATTTAGAAAATATTATGAAATGGCTGAGCGTAAAGCAGAAGGTAAAACAGGTGAAAACTTGCTTTCTATCTTAGAAACTCGTTTAGATAACTTCGTTTTCAGAATGGGTTATGCAGCATCTCATGCACAAGCTAGACAATTAGTAGGTCATGGACATTTCCAAGTTAATGGCAAAAAAGTTGATATCCCATCTTACTTAGTAAAAGTAGGCGAGGTAATTTCTTTATGCGAAGATAGCCGTACAACTGAAAGTTTTAAAGCTATTGTTGAAGCAAATGCATCAAGAGCAATACCAAAATGGATTGAACTAAATGCACAAAACTTTGAAGCTAAAGTTATAGCAGTACCAACACGTGAAGATATAGACTTAGCTGTTGATGAAACACTTATAGTTGAGTTGTACTCCAAGTAATCTGCATAATAAAGGTTACACAAATTTAATAATAATAACCATTATTAGGAGGAGTTTCGCTGATGATAGAGATAGAAAAACCAAGAATAGAAACAGAAGAATTAACACAAGACGGAACATACGGAAGATTTGTTGTTGAACCTCTAGAAAGAGGCTTTGGTAATACACTTGGAAACAGTTTAAGAAGAGTACTACTTTCTTCTTTAGAAGGAGTAGCAGCACAATCAATTAAAATTGAAGGTGTACTTCATGAGTTTTCAACAATACCAGGCGTTAAAGAAGATGTAACCGAAATAGTTCTTAACATTAAAGGGCTATATGCTAAATTACATTCTACAGGAGCGAAAACAGTAAAGATTGAAACTAAAGGACCTTGTAAATTAACTGCAGACCATATAGAGTGCGACGCTGAAGTAGAGATTTTAAATCCAGACTTACACATAGCAACTTTAGACGATGACGCTACATTAAAAATGGAAATAACTCTTGATAAAGGAAGAGGTTATGTTCCAGCTGATCGTAACAAAGCAGAAGCAAGTGTCGTAGAAATTGGTCAACTGTTTGTAGATTCAATTTATACACCTGTACTAAAAGTTAATTACACAGTAGAAAATACTCGTGTTGGTCAAATTACTGACTATGATAAATTAACTTTAGATGTATGGACAAATGGTGTTATAACAGCACAAGAAGCCGTATCTCTAGCTGCTAAAGTTTTAACTGAACACTTAAATTTATTTGTAGATTTATCTGATAAATCTTTAAGTGCTGAAATTATGGTAGAAAAAGACGATACAGGCAAAGAAAAAGTGCTTGGAATGACAATTGAGGAGTTAGACTTATCAGTTCGTTCATTCAACTGCTTAAAACGTGCAGGTATTAACACTGTTGAAGATTTAATTAACAAGTCACAAGATGATATGATAAAAGTTAGAAACTTAGGTAAAAAATCTTTAGAAGAAGTTATCTATAAGATTGAAACATTAGGTTTTAAACTACAATCCGAAGAGGAATAACTCTTAAAAATTAAGTAAAGGAGTGAATATTCAATGCCAGGTACAAGAAAATTAGGAAGATCAACATCTCACAGATTAGCAATGCTTAGAGCATTAGTTACATTTTTATTAGAAAACGGTAAAATTGAAACTACTGTAACTCGTGCTAAAGAAGTAAGAGCTATGGCTGAAAAAATGATAACTATAGCAAAAGTTGATAGCTTACACAATAAACGTTTAGTAATGAGTTTTGTAACAAAAGAAGATGTTACACATAAATTATTTACGGATATTGCTCCAAAATATGTTGATAGAAACGGTGGATATACACGTATAACAAAGTTAGGTCCACGTAGAGGCGACGGAGCAGAAATGGCAATTATTGAATTAATCTAATTCAAATTGCAAAATAAAATTTTACGACGAAACACATATGCGTTTCGTCGTATTTTTAAAAATAAGAATAAAAAAGTGAATAGTGAATAGTGAAAAGCGAATAGTGAAGAGTGAAAAGTGAAAAGTGAATATTGAATGTTAAAATCCTTGCGGATTTTTTATTTATAAAGGGCGTTTATTCTTATAG
>CAYJFG010000023.1:14175-23383 GCA_964369305.1 uncultured Eubacteriales bacterium | reverse complement strand
GAGCATTCCATATGCTCCCGTTTTGCCTGTAAATACGTAAAATTCGGGCGAAAATCTACAATGGTCTTGTGTAATATGACGAAATTTTTTTATGCGACAGTCTCATACATTTATTTTTTGATAGGAGAAATATTCAAATGAGTTCAAAAGATACGCAAACAAGCAATGAACAATATAATAATCTTGAAAAAAAAGTCCGCAAACTTCAAGCGGAAAAAGAAAGTCTTATTAAACAAAACAAGATGTTTGAAAGTGCAATTGATAAGTACATTCAAGACAATAACGCTTCTACACAAAATAAAAATATTACATTAAAGAAAAAAGAAACTTCAAACAATAATAAACAGAGTAAAGAGCAAAATTACAAATTATTTGAAGAAATTACAATCAAAAAAATTAATAAATTTGAAAAAGCGTCTACTTTACGTCAGCAAAGATATTCGCAAGTTCAAGCGTTAGATGAAAAAATTGTTGAAACTGAAAAAATCTTAAACGAAACTGAAAAAAACTTAAGAGAACTTACAGTAAAACACGAAAGAATAGAAAATGCATACAACGATATAAAAAGCTCAAAGTCTGTAAAAATGCAGTTGAAATATTGGAGCGTTAAAAAGACTTTTGGGGCATTTTTCTCAAATATAAAAACTAAAATACGTGAATTTGCCGAAAAATCAAAATTTACAGCCACATACCTAGAAAAACGTGAGATAAACAACGTTAAAAAACAAAAAAGTAAACCAAACAACGCAAAATCGAAAAGTACTAGTAAATTACTTAATCATTTATTTGAAAATTCCGACGTTGATTTTATAAATAGAATTAAAGAAGAAACAGACAAAGTGCTTACAAGTAATGGCGGTAGATATTACGATAAATTCAATTACAACATAGGTATTATAGCAGATGAATTTTTATATGCTTCATATAAAGACACATCAAATTTTACATTTATCACACCGTCAAACTGGAAAACTGCCGTACCTAATACAGATTTTTTAATTTTTGTATCTACATGGCGTGGTTTAAATGATGAGTGGATTGGGTTAGGTAATGTTAGCGAATATACACCAAAGCGTAATTTAGCATACAAGATAATTGAAGAATATAAAAACAACAATAAAGTAACTGTTTTTTATTCAAAGGAAGATCCGCCAAACTACGACGTTTTCTTAGGCTATGCAAAAAAATGCGACTACATCTTTACAAGTTGTGTTGAAGTTGTAGACAATTATAAAAGAGATTGTCAAAACGAAAATGTAAATGCTTTAAGTTTTGGTATAAATCCAATATATCACAATCCAATTAGCATTAGAAGTACTAAAAAAAGCGACGGCGTTATCTTTTCAGGCTCATGGATGACAAAATATCCTGAACGCTCATCTCTTATGAAGAAGATGTTTGATGAAGTTATTATGTATGGTAAGGAACTTAAAATCATAGATAGAAATTACTGGAGAAACGACCCTAAATACGTATTCCCATCAGAATATCACAAAATGATTTCACCAAATATAGCACACGATACACTGCAAAGTGTTCATAAAATGTATAATTGGGCTATTAATATAAACTCAGTAACTCAAAGCAAAACTATGTTTGCTAATAGATGTTACGAACTTTTAGCAAGTGGAAATTTACTAATTTCTAATACAAGCGTAGGTGTTAATGAAAAATTACCTATGGTGTACACAATAGAGAATTTTAGTGAAATTTCAAGAATTTTTGACAACTTAAACGACGAGCAAGTATATAAACGTCAAATAGATGCCGCACGTTCAGTTATGACAAACGAAACTACTTTCGAGCGTCTATCTCAAGTTTTAAATACTGTTAAATTAAATGGCGAATTGCCAAAAAGAAGTGTTTTAGTTGTTGCAAACATAATAAATCAGCAAGTTAAAGATATGTTTAATTTGCAAACTTATAAAAATAAAACTTTAATATCAAAAGAAGAATTAAACGAACAAACATATAATAGTCATGATATGATTACATTTTTTGAAAGCACTATTGATTATGATGCGTTTTATCTTGAAGATATGGTAAATGCGTTTAAATATACAAATAGCGACTATATAACAAAAAATGCATATTACAACGGCGAAAACTTTATCAGTGGTGAAGAACATACTTACGTTAATGCTATTAAACGAAAAGATTTAACTTTATTTTGGACTAAATCTTTTAAACTTGATTATCTACTTAATATAAAGGAAAACGAGAAAATTGAAAACGGCTATAGTATCGACCGTTTCAATGTAAATACCAAGCAAATAGAAGTTCAAAAATCTCAAGACTTTAAATTATCAGTAATAATACCAGTTTTAAACAATGGTTGGCACTTATTAGGTAAAGCGTTTGCATCACTTCAAAGAAATAGTATTTTTGATGAAATAGAAATTATTTTAATAGATAAAGGCTCAAACGATGAATTAAGCGACAAAATAGTAAAATATCTTGATAAAAATAACGCAAATGTAAAAGCATATTTTTATGAAAGTGCTATTGATGATGAAACAGCTATAAATAAAGGCGAAGAGATAAGCACTTCTGACTTTACAATGGTATTATATCCACAAGACGAAGCTGTAGACGATTTATGCACAAAAGCATATACACAAGCAATATTGATGTAAAAGGTGGTGTTAGTTTGATAAGAGTATGTCATTTAACGTCAGTCCATAGAAATGATGATACAAGAATTTTAAAAAAAGAGTGCTAAAGCTTAAAAAGAAATGGTTACGACGTTTATTTAGTTGCAAAAGGCAAAGATTTTACAGAAGACGGAGTAAAAGTAGTAGGTGTTGAAGATAATTTCAAAAACAGGCTTACAAGAATGTTGTTTTGCACTAAAAAAGTATATAAAAAAGGGCTTGAGTTAGATGCACAAGTTTATCATCTGCATGACCCTGAGCTACTACCTTATGCGTTGAAGTTAAAGAAAAAAGGAAAAAAAGTTATTTTTGACTGTCACGAAAGTTATAGCGACGTATTTGTAGAAAAACCATATCTGCCTAACTTTATAAGACCACTTATTGCCAAAGTTTTTGATGCATACTTTAAAAGAATAGCAAAAAAAATAGATAGTGTTATTTGTTGCTATCATCAAACTTTTGATATGGTATCGCCAATAAATAAAAATACACCTCTAATATTTAATTTTCCGATTATTTCTAATGAGCATGAAGAAATAGAATATCAAAGAGGCAATAAAGTATGTTATTGTGGCGAGTTAGTTCAAGATTTTAACCATAATGTAGTAATTGATGCAATAAAAGATATTGACGTTAAATATGTGTTTGCTGGACGTGACACTGAATATATTCAAAATTTATTATGTAGTAGCACTGACTACAGGGGAATGGTAACGTTTGAAGAAGTAAAAAACATTTATAAAGAATGTCAAGTAGGTATGTGCTTGCTTTCTTATATAAAGCAGTGCCAATATAAAGTTGGCAATTTGTCAAACAATAAATTTTTTGAATATATGTATGCAGGTTTGCCTATTATCTGCACCGATTTTGACCTTTGGAGCGAAATAGTACATGATTATAAATGTGGTATTTGTGTAAATCCTTATAATAAAGACGAAGTTAAAAAGGCTATTATATACTTACTAAATAATTATGAAGACGCAAAAAAAATGGGTGAAAACGGACGTAAAGCCGTTATTGAAAAATATAATTGGAACACAGAAGAAAAAAAATTACTAGATTTATATAAAACTATTTTAAATGATTAATAATAAACCCCATAAAAATATTCTAACATGAAAATTTTTATGGGGTTTTTGTAAAATTAAAAACTAATTATAATGAGGTTATTGTAGTAGTGGTTGAAGTTAAAAGTGAAATTAAAGCTCGATATAGTGAGGTATAATATCTTCGTATACATTATTTTTATTTAAAAATCCTTTAGGAATTACGCCAAGAGTAGTAAAACCCAATTTCTCATAAAGATAAAGAGCCTTTATATTGCTTTTCACAACTGCATTAAATTGTAAAATAGTAAAGCCTAGTTCTTTTCCTTTATTAATAGAATGTGTTACAAGTTTTTCGCCTATTTTATTACCGCTAAAACCTTTTTTAACAGCATAACTGCAATTGCAAATATGCCCACAACGTCCAATGTTGTTTGGGTGTAATATGTAAATTCCTACAACTTCGTTATTTTCACAGTTAAAAGCAACACCAGTGTATGACTGCTCGGTAAAAAAATCAATGCCACTTTCTACATTTAATAATTCAAGTTGTGGAAAAGCCATGCCGTCTTTTACTACTTCATTCCATATAGCATTAACATCGCTTATATTTTCATTTTTAAATTTTTCTATTTTAATATCCATAATATAAAACCTTTGTTAATTTTTAGATATATCATTTAAAATGTCGGCTATAACTTCTCTTTCATCAAAATGATGTTTAACGCCTTTAATTTCTTGATAATCCTCATGACCTTTGCCTGCTAAAATAATAATATCGCCTTTTTGTCCGTTTTCTATTACATAGCGAATTGCTTCTTTTCTATCTGGAATTACTATATATTCTCCCTTTGTTTTGTTAATTCCTACCTTTATATCTTCTATAATATCAAGAACGTTTTCAAAACGTGAATTGTCAGCAGTTATTACAGATAAATCAGAAAGCTTACCTGAAATTTCTCCCATTTCATAACGTCTGCCTTTTGGTCGGTTTCCACCAGCACCAAAAAGAGTTATAAGCCTATTTGGTTTATATGCTTTTATAATACTTAAAACGTTTTCCATGCTAACTGCATTATGTGCATAGTCTATTAATAAAGTGTATTCGTAAGGAGTTTTTACAACTTCCACACGACCTTTTACATAGGAGGTAGATAATGCCTCTTTTAAAAGTGTTATATCAATGTCAAAATGTGTGCATACTGATATAGCGGCTAAAGCATTGTAAACGCTAAATTTACCAGGAATAGGCAAGCTTAGTTCTTTGGCGTCAAAACTTCCTTTTGTATCGAACTGAACACCTAAAAAGTCGCTAGTACAAACTAGATTATCATTGCAAGCATAAATATCTGCATTTTCATTAAATCCATAAGTTTGAGTGCTACAAGTGTGATTTTTTATAATGTCTTTGTAGTTTTTATCATCGATATTAATTATACCAGTTTTGCATTGTTTAAATAATAGAGATTTGCAGTTTAAGTACTCCTCCATATTTTCGTGTTCGCTACTTCCAATATGGTCTGGTGAAAAATTTGTAAAAACGCCAATATCATAAATAACACCGTCAGTTCTGTGCCATTTAAGTCCTAGAGAAGACGCCTCAATTACAACGCATTTGCAACCGCTATCAACCATTTGACGCATTGCTTTTTGAATTTCATACGATTCTGGCGTTGTGTTTGGAGTTTTAAAAACATCATCACCTATAATAACTCCTAAAGTGCCGATAGTGCCTGTTTTAATGTTATTTTTCTCAAGAATATTTTTTATGATACTAACAGTAGTAGTTTTTCCTTTTGTGCCTGTTATAGCAACTGTTTTTAAACTGTTTGCAGGATAGTCAAAATAAGCACAAGACATATAAGCTAAAGCTATACGAGTGTCACATACCTTAATAACAGTTATATTTTGTGGCACTTCTACATCATCACTAATAACAACAGCTACAGCACCATTTTCAATAGCACTGTTTATATATTTGTGACCATCAGTATCAAAACCTTTAAGGCAAACAAAAACACAATCTTGTTCAGCATTTTTAGAATTATAGCAAATATTTGAAATAGGAATATTTGTGTCACCTTTAATAATAGTATATAAAAAATCTTTTAGTAAAAAATTGAGCGTCATAAAAAAACCTCCAATAAAAATCTTAATATTTATGATTATACAGAAAAACTTTAAATAACGCAACAATTTTGAAATTAGTTTGTATGCAAAATTCGAGGAATATATACAAATATCTATTTAAAAAATGGCTCTTAAAAGTGTAAAATAACCAATTTTGAAAAATAAAATGTTGAATGTGCATAAAAATTACAGGACTACTTTATGCGAATTGATAAAAATAATAATTTTTATTGCAACAGACAACCATTTATGGTATAATAAGTCTGTCGTTAAGGGTAACAATACTCTGGCACTTAACAAAATGTTAAGAAAACTAATTATTTTGAAAAATTTTAGAAAGAAGGACGAAAATAATGTTTAACAAAAAAAGAGTTCTAGGCGTAATACTAAGTGGCCTAATGGTAGCTACAGTATTTGCTGGTTGTCAACCAACATCAGGAGATCAAGATCCTACAGAAGCACCAACAGGTTCATCAGATCCTACAACACCTGCAATTACATCATACACAGTTGATGAAGTAATGGCTGATGCTGCAATAGCTATGGGTGACGAAGACAACGTAACATTAAAAGTTTGGGCTCCACAAGCTGCTCAAGAAGTTTTCCAAGCACAAATTGATGCATTCATCAAAAACTTTGAAGATCAAGGAAAAACAATCACAATTGAACTTGCTGCAATGGGCGAGGGTGATGCTGCTACTAACCTAACAACAGACCCTGAAGCTGCTGCTGACGTTTTAGGCTTTGCTAGTGACCAAGGTTTAGCACTTTACAAAGACCAATACTTATTACCAGTAAGATTAAACTTTGTTGAGCCAATCAAAGAAACTCACCTAGCTGGTGCTGTTGATACAGCTACATTCCAAGCTAACGGTGACCCAGAAGCTCTACTATACGCTTATCCAGAAACAGGCGACAACGGTTACGCTATATTCTACGATAAAAGAGTTTTAGCTGAAGAAGATTTAGTATCAATGGAAGCTATTATGGCTGCTTGCGAAGAAGCTGAAAAATTCTTAGCTATTGACATGGGTAACGGTTTCTACGGTTGTATGATTCCATTTACAGGTGGCGGTTCTCTAGCAGTAGAGGGCGAAAACTATGATACACAAGTATTAAACTACGACTATGACAAAATTGGTCCAGTTGCTGAAGCTTTCTCAACATTATTAGGTGATAGCGAATACTTCAAAGCTGAAGACGCAAACTCAACTCTAGTTTCTGGTTTTGCTAGTGGTACACACGCAGCTGGTGTTGTTGGTTCATGGAAAATCAACGATATTAAAACAGTTCTAGGCGATAACATGGGCGTTACAAAAATTCCTACAATCAATGTAGATGGTGTAGATACACAAATCGTAACAATCTATGGTTACAAAAACATCGGCGTTAATGCTGCTACTGAGTTCCCTCTAACAGCTCAATCACTTGCTTACTACCTATCAGGTGAAGAATGCCAAGAAGAAAGACTAACAGAACTTTCATGGGGTCCTTCAATTACTTCATTAGTTGAATCAGACGCTGTTCAAAATAACGAAGCTTTAAAAGCTATCTATGACGTACAAGAAAATTCACAACCACAAAAAGATATCTTATCTTACTGGTGGTCACCAACAGGTGCTTTCACAGGTTTCTGCGTTAATAAAGACGAAGAACGTACACCAGAAACATTAAAAGAATCATACGATGCAATGGTTGAAAGTATTGCTTTAGGCTAATAGTTATAGCTTAAAAAAATTAAGTTTATATTGCAAACAGTCCATTTTATGGGCTGTTTGCGACACTTATAAACGTTTAATTTAAATTTTAATAAAGGGGAGTGAAAACAATGAAATATATAGATTACGTTCAACTTAGCCCTATGCAAAAAGTGCTTTATAATTTAAAAAACTTTTTTGTCAACTTACCAACAAATACTGTAAAGTTTTTTAAGTTCTTAGGTATGAAAATAGTTGCTATTCTTGTAGGTATAGGAACAGGGTTTAAGAATTTCGGTCTTAATTTCATTAAAGGCGACTGGGCTACTAAAATATCATATTTAATTATGGGTTTTGGTACTATGGTCAAAGGTCAAGTAATAAAAGGTTTACTGTTCCTAGCAGTTCAAGTAGGATATATATATTATATGACATCGTTTGCATGGCAGTATATATCAAAATTTGATACTATAGGCGATACAGGACAAACTAAAGTTCTAAATCCAAATACTGGAATTTATGAAGTTATAAATGGTGATAACTCAATGCTAATTCTTTTGTATAGTGTTATGACTATATTTATCACTTTTGCTTTCATAGGAGTTTATGTTATGAACACTAAATCTGCTATGATTGCACAAGAATTAAAAGCAAATGGAAAAAAACAGCCTACATTTGTTGGCGAAGTAAAAGACTTATTTGATAAACGTTTCCATATCTCTCTTTTAAGTATACCAGTATTAGGTATTACTGTATTCACTATTTTCCCTCTAATTTTCATGATTTTAATTGCGTTTACAAACTACGACGGAGCTCATCAACCACCAGCTAACTTATTTACATGGGTAGGTTTTGAAAACTTCTCAAGCGTACTGTTTGATGACCCAAAAATTACAAAAACATTCCAAAACATCTTTGGTTGGACAATTAGCTGGGCTATTATAGCTACATTCGGTAACTACATATTAGGTATGGTTATCGCACTTATGATCAACAAAAAATCAATTAAATGCAAATCAGTGTTTAGAACAATGTTCGTTTTATCAGTTGCTGTTCCTCAATTCGTAACATTACTACTTATGGCACAAATGTTAAATGACTATGGTGTTGTAAACGTAATTTTAAGAGATCTTGGAGTAATTGCACAAAACGACCAAATTAAATTCTTAACAGATTCAGAAGGTTGGCTACCAAAAATAACAGTTATCGTTGTAAACTTATGGATTGGTATTCCTTATACTATCTTAATTACAAGTGGTATTTTAATGAATATCCCAGAAGAACTATACGAAAGTGCAAGAATAGACGGTGCTTCACCAGTTGTTTCTTTCTTCAAAATTACACTACCTTATATGTTATTCGTAACTACACCTTACTTAATTCAACAATTTATAGGTAACATAAACAACTTTAACGTTATTTACTTCTTGACAGGTGGCGGACCTGTAAATCAGGAAAACCATATAGCTGGTCATACAGATTTATTCGTAACGTATATATTCAACTTGACAATGAATAGTAACGACTATAGCCTAGCGGCTACTATCGGTATTCTAGTATTTGTAATCAGTGCTACAGTATCTCTAATTACATTTAACTTAACTAAGTCTGCTAAGAACGAGGAGGAATTCTCATAATGAAAAGTTATAAAACACGTAGAATAGTAGGCGACACATTAATT
>CAYJFG010000023.1:0-14165 GCA_964369305.1 uncultured Eubacteriales bacterium | reverse complement strand
GTATTATTTGGATTTTACCATTTTTATGGTTGATAATGACATCTTTTAGAGAAGAAACAATGGTTTATATACCATACGTTTTCCCTGAAAATTTAACATTTGACAACTACATCAGATTATTTACAGAAACAGATGGTATCATAAACTATCCTAGATGGTTCCTAAATACATTCTTTGTTGCTATTTGCTCATGTACATTAGCTACAATATTTGTATTAATGGTAAGTTACTGCTTATCTCGTTTAAGATTTAAAGCACGTAAAAAATTAATGAACATTGGTATGATTTTAGGAATGTTCCCAGGTTTCTTAACAATGATAGCTGTTTATTACATCTTAAAAGCTATGGGTCTAACAGAAACACTTGCTGCTTTAATTATTCTATATTCAGCTGGTGCGGGTCTTGGTTACTTTATAGCTAAAGGTTTCTTTGATACAATACCTCGTGCGTTGGACGAAGCGGCAACAATTGACGGTGCTACTAAATTCCAAATATTTGTAAAAATCATTTTACCAATGTCAAAACCTATTATAGTTTATACAGTATTGACATCATTCATGGGTCCATGGGCTGACTTCATCTTAGCACGCTTAATGCTAGGTGATAGCTCAGAAAACTATACTATAGCTCTAGGTCTTTGGAACATGGTTTCAAGAGAATATTTAGACAGTTACTTCCTAAACTTCTGTGCAGGTGCTGTTCTAATCTCAATCCCAATTACTGCTCTTTTCTTAAAAATGCAAAAATATTATGTAGAAGGCGTAACTGGCGGTGCTGTAAAAGGTTAATTTCAAAATATTTACTAGCGATAAACATCAAATGTTTGTCGCTAGTTTTTTAAATTGTCTGTTTTTTTAAGTGTTTAGGACTGCCCCTCAAAATAGAGATAAATAATTAAATTTAGAAAATAAAAAATAAAATTATTTAAATGCTTTACAAATATAAAACTATATGTTAAAATATCAATTGCAGTTGCCCCTTACTCGGTAAAAGGAATAAGCCTTAAAAAGGATATCCAAACCCTTTTTCTGTGTTTGAAAAATAAAAAATGGGCAATAATATTATAAAAGGTGGAATAATCAGTATGTTAAAAGAAGAAAAAGACGCAATAATTAAAGAGTACGCATTGTCAGAGGGAGATACAGGTTCTCCAGAAGTTCAAATCGCTTTATTAACAAAAAGAATTAACGATTTAACAGGTCACTTAAAAACTCATAAAAAAGACCATCACTCAAGAAGGGGTCTATTAAAAATGGTTGGACAAAGAAGAAGTCTTTTAAATTATTTAATTAAAAAAGATATCGAAAGATATCGTTCAATAATTGCTAGACTAGGTATTCGTAAATAATTATTTAATTTGGGGCGGGCGACATAGGTTGTCTGCCCTAATGTGCAGTTTTTAGTAATGCTATATTTCTTAAGACGCAGTGCCTTAATAGTGAAAAATGAATAGTGAAAAGTGAATAGTGAAGAGTGAATAGTGAAGAGTGAATAGTGAAAAGTGAAAAGTGAAAAGTGATTGTGAAAATCCTTACGGATTTTTTATTTATAAAAGGGCAACTGCTAACTGGTAACTGGCAACTGGTATCTGGCAACTGGCAACTGGTGTCTGGCAACAACTATTTTAAAAAGTTATTAACAAGGCTTTAACCTCATTTAGCAGTTAAACGGATATTTACTATATAGGTAAATGTTGGTTTTATTGCTAAGCGAAAAAGCCTTGTAAATATATATTATATTTATTATGGAGGAAATTAAAAATGTTTGAAAATTACAAAGTATTTGAAACCGATTTTGCAGGCCGTCCACTTATCGTGGAAACTGGCAAAATCGCAGGACTAGCTAACGGTGCGTGTATGGTAAGATACGGCGAAACTGTAGTAAACGTTGCTATCACAGCATCATCAAAACCAAGAGATGGTATAGACTTTTTCCCATTATCAGTTGATTTTGAAGAAAAACTATACGCAGTAGGTAAAATCCCTGGTTCTTTCTTAAAAAGAGAGGGTAGACCATCTGACAAAGCTGTTTTAGTATCAAGGGTTATTGATAGACCAATAAGACCACTTTTCCCTAAAGATTTAAGAAACGATTGTTGCGTTGTTTGTACAGTAATGTCAGTTGATAACGATTGTTCACCTGAAATTGCGGCAATGGTAGGTACTTCAATTGCACTTTCAATTTCTGATATCCCATGGAATGGCCCTATAAGTGGCGTAAGTGTTGGATATATTGATGGTGAGTACATCATAAACCCAACTGAAGCACAAAGAGCTATATCAGAAATGGCAGTAACAGTAGCATCTACAGAAGACAGAATAGCTATGATTGAAGCTAGTGCAAATATAGTAAGTGACGACGTTATGTACGATGGTATTATGGCAGGTCACGAAGCTAACCAACACATCATAAGCTTTATAAAAGATATACAATCTCAAATTGGTAAAGCAAAATTTGAATATCAAAATTGCGAACCAAAAGCAGAAATGTACGAAGCGATAAAAGAATTAATAATTGAAGATATCAAATTAGCACTTGATACAGACGATAAAACTGTTAGAGATGAAAGACTAAAACCAATTTACGAAAAAGTTCATGCTCAGTTTGACGAAGAATACCCAGACGAAATAGCAATGATAGACGAATGTATGTATAAAATACAAAAATACGTAGTTCGCCGTTGGTTACTAGACGAGCAAAAACGTGTTGACGGCAGAGGCATGGACGAAATACGCCCACTTGCTGCTGAAACTTCACTTTTACCTCGCACACATGGTTCAGGCTTATTTACAAGAGGACAAACACAAGTTTTAACTATTGCAACTTTAGGCCCTGTAAGCGACCAACAATTACTTGACGGTATCGACACTGAAGAGTACAAAAGATATATGCACCACTACAACTTCCCATCTTACTCAGTTGGTGAGGCTCGCCCTTCAAGAGGTCCTGGTAGACGTGAAGTAGGCCACGGTGCGTTAGCTGAAAAAGCTTTAGTACCAGTTATTCCAGAAGTTGAAGACTTCCCTTATGCTATTAGACTTGTTTCAGAGGTTGTTTCTTCTAACGGTTCAACTTCTCAAGGTTCAATCTGCGGTTCAACTCTTGCATTAATGGACGCAGGCGTGCCTATAAAAGCTCCAGTTGCTGGTATCTCTTGTGGTCTTATCACAGAGGGTGATCGATTTATGACTATGGTTGATATTCAAGGCTTAGAAGATTTCTTCGGCGATATGGATTTCAAAGTTGCTGGTACTCACGAGGGTATAACAGCTATCCAAATGGACTTAAAAATCAGCGGTCTAACTCCAGAAATGATAAAAGAAGCTTTAGAAAAAACACATAAAGCACGTTTATATATTCTAGATGAAATTATGCTAAAAGCTATTGCAGAGCCTAGAGCAGAATTATCAGTTTACGCACCAAAAATGTATGCAACATCTGTACCAGTTGATAAAATCAGCGAGGTTATAGGCAAAGGCGGTAAAGTGATAAAAGAAATTCAAGCTAATTGCGAAGTTAAAGTTGACATTCAAGAAGACGGCAAAGTGTTTATTAGCGGTCTTGATACAGAAAAATGCAAAACAGCGTTAAGTATAATAAATTCAATAGTTAAAGAACCAGAAGCAGGCGATATCTACAAAGGTAAAGTTACTAGATTAATGGAGTTTGGTGCGTTTGTTGAGTATGCTCCAGGTAAAGAGGGGCTTTGTCACATTTCACAACTTGACTTTAAACGTACTAATAAAGTAAGCGATGTTGTAAATGTTGATGATGTTATCGTTGTAAAAGTTCTTGAAATAGACGATAAAGGAAGAGTAAATCTTTCAAGAAAAGAAGCATTAGCAGATATACAAGCTAAGAAAAATTCTTAATTTTAAAATTTAGTACTATAAAAAATGTAGGGAAAACCCTATGTGGTTATCCGTTCTTTTCGGACAATCATATAGGGTAGCCCTACAATTTTATTTTTTAAAAAATAAAAACGTTTCGTATGGACGGTCAAACTGCCGTCCATAAAAAACGAAAAATGAAAAACATTTTATAAGGCAAAATGTATTTGCTCAAATTATTTTAGCATACTAGTAACATCATTTGCTACTGTACCCATAGCATTTACAGCTTTACCAGCGTGTTTTTTTAAATTTTTTGTATCTTTTCCAATTACTTTGCTACCTACATAACCAACAGCTAAACCAGCAATCATACCAGCACCCCTGCCTTTTGCTACATTCATGGTGTTTTTAGTCATAAAAATTACACCTCCAAAAAGTTATTACGCTAAAATTAAGCGTATAAATATTTTTACCTTGCAAAAGGTATTTATACTTGTCAAAATTAAAAAAAATTAGGAGAATTTTAATGAGTGAATTAAATATAGTTATGGTAGAACCTGAAATACCACAAAATACAGGAAATATAGCAAGAACTTGTGCCGCAACTGGAGCAAGACTTCACTTGATTAAACCGCTTGGATTTTCAACAGATGAAAAAGCATTAAAAAGAGCAGGGCTTGATTATTGGAAATATTTAGACATAACATATTACGATAATTTGGAAGATTTTTTTAATAAAACAAATGGTCCGTACTATTATTTTTCAACAAAAGCACAAATTATTCATTCAGATATGGAGTATAAGGACGAAGCGTACTTACTTTTCGGTAAAGAGTCAGCAGGATTACCAGAAGATTTATTAGTAAAAAATAAAGAAACAACAGTCCGTATACCTATGAAAGAAGAAGCAAGAAGTCTAAATGTGTCTAACAGTGTGGCAATTGCAACGTATGAAGTTTTAAGACAATGGAATTATCCAACATTATCTACAATAGGAGAATTGCACCGATTGAAGTGGGAAGATTAAAAATATACAAATTATTCATTGAAAACGTTTTAATTATTTGATATAATAAATGTTAATATAAAATTTACAGGTGATAAAATGAGAATGAGGAGAAAACCATGGGCAAGACCAGAACTTGCTGCGTGTGACTTTTTTATAGACGAGCCAGAAACATTAAAAGGAAAATGGAATGAAAATTTTGCAAAAAAACAACCAACACATTTGGAGTTAGGTTGTGGCAAAGGATTATTTACGGCACAAATAGCTTTTAGAAATCCAGAAATAAATTACATTGCAATAGATATAAAAAGCGAAGTGTTAGCACTTGCAAAAAGAAATATAGAAAACATATATAATGAGGAAAACAGAAAAATTGATAATATCTTGCTGATGTCGTGGGATATAGAAAGACTTCATTTAATATTTGACGAAAGCGAAAAAGTAGACAGAATATATATAAATTTCTGCAACCCATGGCCAAAACAAAGCCACAATAAAAGAAGGCTTACATACACAAAACAACTCGAAATGTATAAACTGTTTTTGAAAAAGGGTGGAGAAATTCATTTTAAAACAGACGATGAAAACTTGTTTTTTGATAGCCTAGAGTATTTTGAAAAGGCAAACCTAGAATTAATATTTAAAACAGAAGATTTAACAGCTTTAAATTTAAGCGAAAATATACAAACGGAACATGAAAAAATGTTTGTGCAGATGGGTAAAAAAATATATTCGGCACACGTTAAAAAAAGTGAATAGTGAAGAATGAAAAGTGAATAGTGAATAGTGAATAGTGAATAGTGAAAAGTGAATAGTGAAAAGTGAATAGTGAATAGTGAAAAGTGAATAGTGAATAATGAATAGTGAAGAGTGAATAATGAATAGTGAAGAATGAAGAGTGAAAAGTGATTGTGAAAATCCTTGCGGATTTTTTATTTATAAAGAGAATTTTTATCTGCTGACTGGATACTGCTAACTGCCATCTGGTTTTGTCTTTTAACCAAAGATTACGCATTACGAATTATTCATTTGTCTTTTAATTACGCATTACGAATTATGAATTACGAATTACAAAAAGGAGGAACTAAAATTGAAAAAATATCTAAAAACAATATGTTTTATATTTATAATATTTACATTATCGATTAATCTATTAGGGTGCAATTATTCAAGCCTTGATAGTACAAGTATTTTACGTCCTCCATATGCAACAGGTGAAAAAGGCGAGATTGAAAAAGTAATTAAAAATAGCGTTGGTATAGATTATACATTAAAATATCCTCAAAGCGGAGAATATAGAAGTGCTATAATAATGAAAGATTTAGACGGCGACCAAGAAGAAGAGGCTATAGCACTTTATAAACCGTCTGCCGAATTGTCAATAACTCACGTGATGTTTATAAAACAAATTGACGGTGTGTGGACAAAAATAGGAGATTATGAGGGATCTAGTATAGATATTAGCAAAATTGATTTTGCAGACATCGACGGCGACAACACAAAAGAAGTTTTAATAGCGTGGAAAAGCCCTATTGAAAATACTAATAATTTGTCGGTGTATAGGCTTACAAACGATAATGTATTATCTTATAATGTAAGTGATTTATTCAGCGACTTTCAAACAATAAAAGTAGATGGTGAAAGTAAAGACAGCATTTTACTAGTATCTATAAAAACCTCACAAACGCAAGCACAAGCAACACTTTTACAATATAATTTTGAAATTGACTCTATTTTTATCCGCTCATCAGTAGCACTAGATGAAAGTTTAACTCAATTAACATTAGTTCAAAAAGGGTTAATACGTAGTAGTAAATATGGAATATTTATAGATGGAACAGATCAAAGTAATACTATGCTAACGCAAGTAGTTTTTTGGGATAAAAATATATCATCGCTTGTAAATCCTCTAAATAGCGTAGATGGAAATGTAACTCTTAGAAAAAATGCAGTAGTTTGCAGGGATATTAACAACGATTCATTAATAGACATACCAACAGCTACTTTAATGCAACCAATTTCAAGTGTAATAGATGGTACAACAAGTACTTTAACAACATGGAGCAATTTAGACATAATGACCTTTGAGTTAGAAAGCTTCCAACAAACAGTAATGAATATGCTAGACAGTTATTACTTTATAATACCAGAATTATGGCAAGGTAGAATAACAGTTACGCAAAACACAGATTTACGCTCAATGGAGTTTTACGACTTATCACAAATAACCTCAGTAGAAGAAGTTATGCCAATGAACGTAGCAGACGAAATTTTAACAATACAAGTTTTTACAAAAAAAGATTGGGAAAATAGAGTAGGAACACAAGATTTTATAGAGATGGATAGTTCGCAAAGCTTTATATATGCAGTAAAATTACCAGTAGAAAGCAGTTCTGATATAGTTTTAACATTAGAAGAGATAAAAAAATTATTAGTAATAATAGATTAATGGAGGGGTCTTGTATGAAAAAAATACTTGTATGTGAAGATGAAAACACAATAAGAGATTTTGTAGTTATCAACTTAAAAAGAGGCGGTTATGAAGTTGTAGAAGCTGAAAACGGCGAACAAGCACTTGAAAAATACGAAATGTATGATGGCGATTTTGATGTTGCAATTTTAGATATTTCAATGCCAGGGATAGACGGTTTTGAAGTTTGCAAAGAACTTAGACAAAGAAACGGTAATTTAGGAATAATAATGCTAACTGCAAGAACACAAGAGATGGACAAAGTAACAGGGTTAATGCTCGGTGCTGATGACTATGTTACAAAACCATTTAGTCCATCAGAACTTGTAGCAAGAGTTGACGCACTACATAGAAGAGTATCGCTTGCAAAACAAAAAGAAGAAGAAATTATTTTAAGGGAAGAGATAACATCAGGTATATTTGCCTTGAATTTAAGAAACAGAGTGTTATTTAAAAATGGAAAAATGATAGAACTTACACAAGTTGAATTTCAAATTATGGAATACTTTTTGTCAAACCCAGGAGTAAGCTTAGATAGAACACAAATACTTGACCATGTATGGGGTGACGATTACGACGGCGAAGAAAAAATTGTTGACGTAAATATAAGAAGACTTAGAATGAAACTAGAAGATGAACCTAGCAAACCTACACATATAGCAACAGTTTGGGGTTTAGGATATAAATGGCAAGAATGATTATGTAATTCGTAATTCGTAATGCGTAATATGAGGGAAATTGATGTAATAAACATAAATTATAAATTTGCAACAAAGAATGCAAAGTAGGGCTTGTGGTTCTACTCCAATGACACGAACTTAAGGTTTTAGTATAGGTTATTTGATATTTTTAAATTTGTAATTAATAATATCATTAAAATTCAAACGAGGCACAATCTATTTGTAGGGGAGGATTTCATATCCGCCCGTGGGGATATCTGCAAAATATAAACGTGGATAACTCACATAATATAAATTTTTCCTGTAAGGACAACCCCAATTGCAAGTAACTTAAAAGTTGGGATTGTGGAGTTGAGTAAGCGGACTAGATGACAGATACCAGTTTCCAGTTTAAAACTTTTATACAATATAAAAAGACAAAAACTTTACTTTAAGGTCTTTTAATTACGAATTACGCATTAAGAATTACTAATTGAAATAAAAAGGAGATGAAAAGAAATGATAAAAGGTATTACAAAGAAATGGTTAATATATAGTTTAGGAATTACATTAGTAGTTTTAATATCAGTTATAGTTTTCTTTTCATTTACTATACAGTCGTTTTTTTACAATGGTATAAGACAGACGCTATTAGGGCGTAGCAATGAGCTTGCCATAACTTTTAATAATTACACAGATTTAACATCTACACAATTCAACAAAACTGCAAGAACATATGTTGAAAACTTCCCAGATAAAGAGCTTATGGAACTTATGATTATAAATAGTTATGGTAATGTAGTTATAACTTCTACAGGGTTTGAACCTGGAGAAGAATATATGCCTGATTATATAGAAGCAATAGAAAATAATAAAGAAGTAAGTGTATGGACTGAAAAAATGTCTTCTGGTGAAGATGTAATGGCTATTACAAGAGTTGTTAAAGATTCGTCAGGAAATGTAGTAGGTTCGTTTAGGTATGTTGTGTCTTTAGAGGCTGCAAATAGAGAAATTTTTCTATATATTATAACAGCAATATTATCAGGACTAGTAGTTACGTTTTTACTTATTTTATCTGGTGCGTATTTTACTAGGAGTATTGTGTTGCCTATAAGTGAAATTAACGACCGTGCTAAAGAATATTCAAGAGGTAACTTTAATTCAAAAATTGAAAACATAAGCGACGACGAAATAGGCGAGCTTAGTTTATCAATCAACAACATGGCACAAGAACTTGCAAATACAGACCAAATGAAAAATGACTTTATTTCTTCAGTTTCTCATGAAATAAGAACGCCACTAACAGCGATTAAAGGTTGGGCAGAAACTATGAGCTATGTATCAAATGGTGACCCAACTATGGAGAAAGGCTTGTCTATTATAGTAAGTGAATCAGAGAGGCTTACAACAATGGTTGAAGAGTTACTCGACTTTTCACGTATACAAAATGGTAAAATGGTTTTAGTAATGGAGCAAACAGACATAATAGCAGAACTTAGCGACGCTATTTATATGTTAAGAGATAAAGCAATGTCAGAAAATAAACATCTATTATATGAAGAACCTATAAGCGTAATTTTAATTTTAGCAGATAAAAACAGAATACGACAAGTATTTTTAAATATAATAGAAAATGCAATAAAATACACAAACGCAAGTGGTGTAATAGGTGTTCAAATAACTAAAGAAGAGCAAACAGTTAAAATAGTTGTAAGCGACAATGGTTGTGGAATACCAGCAATTCACCTACCAAAAATAAAAGAAAAATTTTATAAAGCAAATCAAACGGTTAGAGGAAGTGGCATAGGGCTTGCAGTAGCAGATGAAATAGTAAGTCTTCATAATGGCACACTCGATATTGAAAGCACAGAAGATATAGGAACAACTGTAACAATAACATTTCCGCTTATAGTTGAAGACGAAATTTAAGGAGAAAAACTAGATGTCAAATGAAAAGAAAGTAACATCAATAGGAGGTTCAGCTCTTATTGAGGGAATTATGATGAGAGGGCCGAAAAAAACTAGCGTAGCAATAAGAACCTCTAAAAATGAAATACATAAAGAGGATATAGAGTTTACGTCGCTTGCATCGAAAAGCAAGTTTTTTAGATTGCCACTTATAAGAGGATTATTTGGTTTAATCGAATCAATGAGGTTAAGTATGAAAGCTTTAACACTTGCAACCGATAAAGCAATGGAAGATATAGAAGAAGAAGAGGAAATGTCAAAGTTTGAAAAGTGGCTTACAGATAAATTTGGCGATAAACTTACTAATATTGTAATGGTTATAGCAGCTGTTATTGGTATTGCATTATCGTTTGGTCTGTTTTTTATGTTGCCAACATGGCTTTATAATATTACAACAGGTAGCTTTTTTCCAGATTTAGTAGAAAATACATTTGCAAGAAGTGTGTTTGAGGGTATATTTAGAATAATCTTATTTTTAGTTTATATTATTGTAGTGTCCCAATATAAAGACATGAAGAGGGTGTTTATGTACCACGGAGCAGAACATAAAACAATAGCTTGCTATGAACATGATGAGGAATTAACAGTTGAAAACGTTAGAAAACATTCAAGATTTCACCCACGTTGTGGCACAAGCTTTTTAGTAGTAACGTTGATTATAGCAATTATTATAGGTCTATTTGTTCCATTTTCAGACCCACTTTTACGCTCAGCTACTAAAATATTATTGTTACCGCTAACTTGTGGTATTGGTTATGAAATAATAAAAATATGCGGTAAACACGATAATGCATTTACAAGAGCATTGTCAACGCCAGGTATGCTTGCCCAAAAAATTACAACAAAAGAACCAGACGACGGTATGATAGAAATTGCAATAAGTGCAATGCAGTCGGTTATACCTGAAAATGGAGAAGACTTAGTAGAAGTAAATAAGAAATGATAATACCAGTTGTAAGTACCCAGATATCAGCTAATGTTACGAACTTAAGGTTTTATAGTGAAAAGTGAAGAGTGAATAGTGATTGTGAAAATCCTTACGGATTTTTTATTTATAAAAGGCTTTTTTTCTGGCAACTGGAAACTGGTATCTTTTTTTGTCTTTTAATTACGAATTATCTATTGTCTTTTAATTAAGAATTACGCATTACGCATTACGAATTATCTACATGAATTACGAATTAAAAAAGGTGTTACAATGACAAATGAAACATATACATTAAATTCAATATATCTAAAAACAAAAAAAATATTCAATGAAAACAATATTGAAAGTCCAGAAACTAACACAGTATGTTTAATTGAAAATGTTTTAGGATATAATAAAAATCAAATAATATTAAATGGCGACGAAATTGTAGAAGAGCAAAAAGTAAAAACGCTTGCTAAACTTATAAAAAGACGAATAAACGGAGAACCTTTACAATATTTACTTGGTAAATGGGACTTTATGGGGCGTGACTTTTTTGTAGGTGAGGGCGTTTTAATACCTCGTGAAGATACAAGCGTACTTGTAAGCCATGTATTACAGGCGTTGCAGGGAAAAGAGCAAAACAAAAAAATTATGCTCGACTTATGCAGCGGTACAGGAATAATAGCTGTAACATTAGGTTTGCAAACTCCAAATAGCACAGTGATTTCAATGGAGTTATCAAAAAAAGCTTTTCCATATTTAATAAAAAACATGGCTTTTCATAAAGCTGTAAATGTATATGCTATAAATGGTGACGTTTTAAAAGATGTTAAAAAGCTTGAGCAATTTCATCAGTTTGATGTTATTGTGTCAAACCCACCGTATATAAAAACTGATGAAATTAAAACGCTTCAAAAAGAAATAATGTTTGAGCCTACCATGGCTTTAGATGGTGGCGAGGACGGTTATTTGTTTTATGAGCAAATTATAAAAATATATACACCTATACTAAAAAAAGGCGGTATAATGGCTTTTGAGTTAGGTGAAAATCAATACGAATACGTAAAAACTCTTATGATACAAGAGGGTTATGAAGATATAACATATAGTTTAGATGCAGGCGACTGCAAAAGAAGTATATTAGGAATAAAAAAATAAAAATAAAGGAGTTTATTATTATGCCAGTAGTAGTACTAAAAATGCTTGAGGGTAGAACACTTGAGCAAAAGAAAGCAGTTTGCAAAAGAATATCAGATGTAATTTGTGAGGAAGTTAATGCAACGCCAGAAAACGTTACAGTTATAATTGAAGAAATGAAAAAAGAAGATTATTTTAATAATGGAGTTCAATATTGCGATAAATAATTCGTAATGCGTAATTTGTAATGCGTAATTCGTAATTAAAAGACAATAACGTAAATTTTTGTACTAGAAACCCTTTATAAATAAAAAGGTGTCAGTTAGCAGTATCCAGTCAGCAGAGAAAAAACGCCCTTTATAAATAAAAAATCCGTAAGGATTTTCACATTCACTCTTCACTATCAATTAAATAACTATGTACATTAAAGCAAGTATCAAACCAATATCAGCTTTTTCAGTTGCAAGCAGTGCGATTAAAGCAAGTATCAGCGTTTTTTCTTTATCTTTAAATAATATGTTTGAAATAACGTCGCTTGAATTTTCTCTACACTCGTGATTAATATTTTGGCAAACAACATCTTCTTTTTTGTCGGTGCAATTAGGTTTTTCGTTATTTACAGGGCAAGGTGGTTCTTTACTTGGATATTTTGCCTTTGAATGCATCTCTTGCATACGTCTTAAAGCTTCTTTTTGTATATTTTCCATTTAAGCGTCACCCCAAAATATTAAGTTCTTTTATCATTGGTAAAAGTTTCATCATGCTTACAAGTTTAGTTGCCTCGTCAAGTTTTAGTTTTCGTTCATGGCTTAAAAAAGGTCTAATGGCCGTTAATAATCTTGTGCTGTCGTCTTCTTTTTTATATTCGCTTAAAAGCGGCATAATACGCATTATATTACTTGCCATGTTGTCGTCTAATAAAGATGAAACATCAATATTACCTTTATCTTCATTATTTACAACAGGTGGTGCCTGTGGTGATGAATTATTTAATCCAAGCATACTGGCAAGCCCTTTTATTTGTTCTAAGGCGTTGGGGTCTTGTAAAACTTGAGTTAAAGTATTTGATAAATCGTCCATTAAATTCCTCTCCTTGCTATATTATACCGCAGTTTAATCATTTGTTTTTATTTAATTTTTTTATTAAGGCTTGTGCTTGTGGAGTATTTAAAAGCTTTTGTGCAGCCTCGTTATCGTTTAAAATGCTTTGAATTTTATTTAACTGATTAGGGTTTAACTTGCCTACTATTTTTTGAATTTCGCCAGACTCTAAAGCATCTTCAATAGTTTTTTTGTCACTTCCAATTTTACTTGCAACATCGTTTATTACGTTTTGAGTGTTTTTATCATTTTTGTCAAATTGTGGCATTTATAAGTCACCTCCAAAATAAAAGCTGTCAAAACATAATATGCAAACAAAAGAAAAAATATACAATTTTTTAAAAAGGAGCAATATATAATGAGAATACTTGTAATGTCAGATTCGCACGGCGACTACTTTACACTTGAGAAAATTGTAAAAGCACAAGCTTTAGCAGATGTTATAATCTACTTAGGAGATGGCGAAAAAGACTTTGAAAAAATACGCAAGCTTCCAGCAGTTTTAGATAAAAAATTAGTTGCAGTAGCAGGCAATTGCGATGTTTTATCAACATTACCAAAAGAACAAATTGTTGAAGTGGCAGGCAAAAAAATACTTGCTACTCATGGACATATCTATAATGTTAAACTTACATACTCAGACATTTTAAAATCGGCTAATGAAAAAAATGTAGATATAATACTTTTTGGACATACTCATAAGGCGATTAATGAATATGTAGACGGAAAATATATGCTAAACCCAGGAAGTTTACGTGGATATGGTGGCAGTTATGCTTTTATTGATATTTTAGATAATGGCTCGGTTGTAACACAAATTGTACCATTATAATTAAAGTGTAAAACAAAATAAAAGGAACAATTAAAGCTAAACTTTAATTATTCCTTATATTAAAAGTTGTTTTGTGATTTTACTTTTCTTCACGACCTAAAAGGTAGTCTACAGATACCTCTAAGATATCAGCCAATGCAACTAACTCCACATCAGTTACAAACCTAATCTGACCCTCTAATTTAGAAAGTCCAGAGGCGTTCATATCAACACCGTTTACTTGAAGTTGTGCTAGTAAATCTTTTT
>CAYJFG010000022.1:0-23912 GCA_964369305.1 uncultured Eubacteriales bacterium | reverse complement strand
AAAATCAGTTACCTGTTTATCTTTTTATAATTTTTGTTGCCATTTCGTTGCCACGAGAGTAAATTCTCGATTTAGCATTGTATAAATATTAGTAAAATTACTAAAATATACAATATTTATAGCTAAAATAGCCTTTTTATAACAGTTGTTTTGAGTAATTATACAACTTATAAGCCGTAGACCCTTACTCCCACTCTATTGTGGCAGGCGGTTTACTTGTAACGTCATAGACAACTCTATTAACGCCGTTTACTTCATTTGCGATACGAGCTGCAGTTTTTCCTAGCACTTCATATGGGATTTGCGAAAAATCTGCTGTCATAAAGTCAGTTGTACTTACTGCACGAAGTGCAATTGCACAATCGTAAGTTCTAGCGTCGCCCATAACTCCGACACTTCTAATATTTGTAAGCACTGCAAAATACTGATTTATACTTCTTTCTAAATCTGCGTTTTTTACTTCTTCTCTAAATATTGCATCGGCTTCTCTTAGAATTTCTAACTTTTCTTCTGTAATATCGCCGATAACTCTAATTGCAAGCCCAGGTCCTGGGAATGGTTGACGCCACACTAAGTCGTCGTCGATACCAAGTTCAAGCCCTGCTTTTCTAACTTCGTCTTTGAATAAATCTCTCAACGGCTCAACAAACCCTATAAAGTCTGTTCTTTCTGGCAATCCGCCTACGTTGTGGTGGCTTTTTATTGTTGCTGCCTCTCCCTCACCGCTTTCTACGACGTCTGGATAGATTGTTCCTTGACAAAGGTAATTAACCTCGCCTATTTTTACGGCTTCTCTTTCAAAAGTTCTTACAAACTCTTCGCCAATGATTTTTCTTTTTTGTTCTGGAGAATCGACACCTTTTAATTTTGATAGAAATTCTTCTTGAGCATTTACTCTAATAATATTCATGTCGAAACGCTCTTTGAAAGTTTTTTCTACTTCGTCGCCCTCGTTTTTTCTTAACAGTCCGTGGTCAACAAAGATACAAGTTAAATTGTTGCCGATAGCTTTATGAACCATTACGGCTGCGACTGAAGAATCTACACCGCCTGAAAGTCCACAAATAACTTTTTTATCGCCTATTTTTTCTTTTAACTCTTTGATCGACTCTTCAACGAAAGATGACATTTTCCAATCGCCTTTACATTCACATACGTTATACAAAAAGTTATGTAGCATTGTTGTACCCTCATCAGTATGAGATACTTCTGGGTGGAACTGCACTGCATACAATTTCTTATCGCTATTTTGCATTGCTGCTACTGGGCAAACTGGTGTGTTTGCCACAATTTTAAATCCATTTGGAACTTGTGCAATATAATCTGTATGGCTCATCCAACAAATTGATTTGTCTTTTACATCGAAAAACATATCGCTTTCTTTTTCAAAGTCAACTTCTGTTTTGCCATATTCTTTAATATCTGAACTTTTAACTTCTCCGCCTAGCATATATGCCATTAGTTGAGCTCCATAACAAATACCCAGTACTGGAATACCTAAGTTAAAAATTTCGCTGTCGCATTTAGGTGATTTTTCATCATAAGCACTGTTTGGTCCACCTGTAAAGATGATACCTTTATAACCGTTTTCTTTTACTTTTTGTGCTGAAATTTTATAATTTTTAATTTCGCAATATACATTATGTTCACGAACTCTTCTAGCGATAAGCTGTGCATATTGGCCGCCAAAGTCCATTACAAGTACTTTTTCATTTTTTCTTTCCATCTATAAGGCAACTCCTTAAATTATCTATAAATGATATTATCTCTTGTAGCACCGTTTGAAATTATTGTTATAGGGAAGCCTATTTCTTTTTCTACAAACTCGATATATTCTTTACAATTTTGAGGTAAATCATCGTAATTTTTAATGTCTGTAATATCGCATTTCCAACCTTTAAATACTTTTAGAATTGGTTTGCATCTTTTTAAATCTGTTGTTGATGGGAAATAGTCTATTTGCTTTCCATCAAGCTCGTATGCTACACAAACTGGAATTTCGTCTAAATATCCTAGAACGTCAAGTACTGTAAATGCTACATCTGTTGTACCTTGAACACGGCAACCATAACGTGTTGCAACTAAATCAAGCCAACCCATTCTACGTGGTCTACCTGTTGTTGCTCCGTACTCTCCGCCATCGCCACCTCTTCTTCTTAGCTCGTCTGCTTCTTCGCCGAAAATTTCGCTTACAAACTCGCCTGCACCTACTGCACTTGAATAAGCTTTTACTACTGTTATAATCTCTTTAATTTCGTGAGGAGCAATACCTGCACCAACAGCACCATAACCTGCAATTGTATTTGAAGAAGTAACCATTGGATAGATACCAAAGTCAGTATCTTTTAATGCACCTAGTTGACCCTCTAAAAGTACGTTTTTACCTTCTTTTAATGCGTCATATAGATATGCAAAAGTATCTACTACGTATGGTTTTAGAATTTCTTTATACTCCATTAATTTGTTGTATAATTCATCGTTTGTAATTTCTTCTTTATTATATAGATGTTTAATTATTGTATTTTTAACGCCTAGTACGTGGTCTATTTTTTCTCTTAAGTCTTGCTCATCTAAAAATAACTCACTTACTTGGAAGCCTATTTTTGAATATTTATCAGCGTAAAATGGAGCTATACCTGATTTTGTAGAGCCAAAACTTCTTTTGCCTAGACGTTCTTCTTCGTAGCAGTCAAATGCGATATGGTAAGGCATAACTATTTGTGTTCTATCTGAGATTAAAACATTTGGTTTTGGCACTCCTCTTTCTTCTAAAGATTTCATCTCTTTATCAAAATTTTCAACGCTTAGTGCAACACCGTTGCCAATAATATTTGTTATATGTCCGTGAAACGCACCTGATGGTAATTGGTGAAGTGCAAATTTACCGTAATTATTTACAATTGTATGGCCTGCATTACTTCCACCTTGAAACCTAATAACTATATCTGACTTTGCTGCTAAAACGTCAGTTATTTTACCTTTTCCCTCGTCGCCCCAGTTAGCACCAACAACAGCCTTAACCATATTACAACTCTCCTATCTTTCTAATAAAATTTAAACATTTATTTCAGCTTTTTGAGATTTTAAGTTCTCATAAGGCATTAATTTTTCTTTTACAACTTCTAAAATAAATTCTTCTGTTTGTTTATCTGCACGCCCAATGTAATTACTAGGCGACATAATAGCGTTTAACTCTTCAATTGAAACTTTAAATGTGCTATCGTTTGCTATTCTTTCTAGTAGGTCGTTTTCTTTGCCCTCTTCTTTTATAGCTTTTGATGCTGCCATTGAATGAACTCTTATAGCTTCATGTAATGCTTGTCTATCTGCACCTAATTTAACTGCATTCATCATAACATTTTCTGTTGCCATAAATGGTAATTCTTTTCTTAGTCTTTGCTCAATAACTTTAGGATATACTACAAGTCCGTCAGCTACGTTTGCATATAAATTAAGTATTGCGTCTGTTGCTAAAAATGCTTCTGCTACACTTATTCTTTTATTTGCTGAGTCATCAAGTGTTCTTTCAAACCATTGTGTTGACATTGTCATAGCTGGGTTTAATGCGTCAGCTACTACGTATCTTGCAAGAGATGCTATTCTCTCACTTCTCATAGGGTTTCTTTTATAAGCCATTGCTGATGATCCTATTTGGTTTTTCTCAAATGGTTCTTCAATTTCTTTTAGATGCTGCAAAAGTCTTATATCGTTTGAGAATTTAGCAGCACTTTGTGCTACTCCACTAAGTATTGATAAAAATTGATAATCAAGTTTTCTTGAATATGTTTGCCCTGATACTGGATATACTCCGCTGTATCCCATTTTTTCTGCAATTTTCTCATCAAGTGCTTTTACTTTTTCGTGGTCGCCCTCGAAAAGCTCTAAAAAGCTTGCTTGTGTTCCAGTTGTACCTTTAGAACCTAATAATTTAACTTTAGATAGTTGAAATTCTATATCTTCCAAATCCATTAATAAGTCTTGTATCCAAAGTGTAGCACGTTTACCAACTGTTGTTGGTTGTGCTGGTTGGAAGTGAGTAAATGCAAGTGTTGGTAAATCTTTATATTTCAAAGCAAAATCGCTAAGTTCACGTATAACTGTTACGACTTTATCTCTTACTGATTTTAACGCTTCAACCATAATAATAACATCTGTATTATCACCAACATAACATGAAGTTGCACCTAAATGTATAATACCTTTTGCAGTTGGACATTGAGTACCATAAGCATAAACATGAGCCATTACGTCATGTCTTACTTCTTTTTCTCTTTGGTCTGCTACGTCGTAATTTATGTCATCTTGAGCGTTTTCAAGCTCTTTTATTTGTTCATCTGTTATTGCAATGCCTAGTTCTTGTTCAGACTTTGCAAGTGCTATCCATAATTTTCTCCATGTTTTAAACTTCATATCTGGAGAAAATAAGTATTTCATTTTATCATCAGCATATCTTGAAGATAGCGGTGATTCATAAATATTTTTCATCTATTATAACTCCTTTTTAACCGCAAGTATTAAAATTCATACCGCCACGCTCTTTACCTTCAAGCATTTGATGTGTAACTTCTGCTGGATAATTTCCTGTAAAGCACGCATCACAATAGCCGTTATCTTTATAAAATAACATTTCACTTAAAGTGTTTGCTGGTAAAAAGCCTATTGAATCGGCACCGCTTAATTTTCCAATTTCCTCAATAGTATAATTGCACGCAATTAACTCTTCTCTTGACGGAATATCAGTACCATAGTAACAAGGGTGCATAAATGGTGGTGAACTTATACGCAAGTGAACTTCTTTTGCTCCTGCATCTTTTAACATTTTAACTATCCTATCGCAAGTAGTACCACGTACTATGCTATCATCAAGCATTACAACCCTTTTGCCTTTTACAGAAGAAACAAGTGTATTTAATTTTATTTTAACACTTTTAACTCTTTCTGACTGGCTAGGTTTTATAAAAGTTCTACCTATATAATTGTTTTTAACAATTCCTTTTTCGTATGGTATGCCTGATTGTTCGCTATATCCAATTGCTGCATCAATTCCAGATTCTGGCACACCTATTACTAAATCTGCTTCTACTGGGAAAGTTTTTGCAAGTATTCTTCCTGCTTCTTTACGAGCTTCGTAAACGCTTATACCATCAATAACTGAGTCTGTTCTTGCAAAATAAATATACTCAAATACGCATAACGCTTTTTTGCTATTACAGTGGTCTTTTATTGAGTGCATACCTTTTTCATCTACTACAACTATTTCACCAGGCTCTACATCTCTTAAAAACTCTGCTCCTGCTGCATCTAGTGCTGCAGTTTCGCTTGCAAAAACAATTGTACCGTTTATTTTACCTATGCATAAAGGTCTAAATCCGTTAGGGTCCCTTGCTGCTATTAATTTTTTAGGACTCATCACAAGTAATGAATATGCCCCTTTTATTTGGTTCATTGCCTTATTAACAGCTTGTTCAACGCTACCTGAGTTAATTCTCTCACGAGCTATAATATATGCTATAACTTCTGAGTCGATAGTAGTTTGAAATATTGAACCTCTATGCTCTAATTCTCTTCTAATTTCAAGTGCATTAGTTAAATTTCCATTATGTGCAATAGCTAGTACACCTTTAATATAACGCATAACAAGTGGTTGAGCGTTTTCTACAACGCTACCACCTGCTGTTGAATATCTAACATGGCCTACTGCCATACTTCCTTGCAAAGAATTTAAAACATTATTATTAAACACTTCCGTAACTAGTCCCATGTCTTTATGATAATTTATTACACCATCATCATTTGTTGCAATACCGCAACTTTCTTGTCCCCTATGTTGCAGTGCTAATAAACCGTTATAAGCTGAGTATGATGCATCAAGTGTTCCATCGCTATAGATGCCAAACACTCCACATTCTTCAGACAGTTCCTCTTTATGAAAGTCTTGTAATTCTAAATTCAAAAAATCCACCTCATAAATTCATTTAATAGATAATATTATAAACCTATTCTTTTCATAACTTCTGCGTAAGCTTCTTCTACTCCGCCCATATCACGTCTGAAACGGTCTTTATCTAATTTTTCTTGAGTGTTTACGTCCCAGAAACGGCAAGTATCTGGAGAAATTTCGTCTGCAAGTAAAATTTCATCTTTATATCTACCAAACTCTAATTTGTAGTCGATTAAATCAATATTAACGCTTTTGAAAAATTCAACCATATATTCATTGATTTTTAACGCTGTTTGAGCTATATAGTCTATTTCTTCTTTAGTAGCTAAATCAGCTGCTAAGATGTGGTATTCATTAACGATTGGGTCGCCTAATTCGTCATCTTTGTAGCAAAACTCTAGTACTGTAGTTTTCATAGGAGTACCCTCTGGTAGACCTAATCTTTTTGAAAGACTTCCAGCTGCTTTATTTCTTACGATTACTTCTAAAAGAACAATTTCAACTTTTTTAACTACTGTTTCTCTTTCGTTGATTTCTTCAACAAAGTGTGTTTTTATGCCTTTTTCTTCAAGTAATTTAAACATAAAGTTTGACATTCTATTATTAACTACGCCTTTACCTACGATTGTACCTTTTTTTAGACCATTAAATGCTGTTGCATCATCTTTGTAAGATACTATGCATAAGTCTGCATCTTCTGTGTTATATACTTTCTTTGCTTTACCCTCATATATCATACTAACTTTTTCCATTTTTAAAATCCTCCTAAAAATTTAATTTAAAAATTTAAATACACTGTAAATTATACCATACGTTTTACCTTTTGGGAATACCTTATTTAACAAAATATATGAAATAATCGCCATGTTTTACTTTTAACGCTTCATTTCCATTGTAATCACTTATATAATAAAAAATATCTTCCTCGCCATTTGTGTATTTTACACTTACGTCGTTTTCTATTTGTGTATATGTTCCAGCGTTTTTACCGTCGCTACTTTCAATACCTACATTTAATGTAAATGTTTCATCTTCTTTTAGCTCAAGTACTCCACCGTACATTGCACCTGAACCTAAAATATCTCCAAGTGTTGCATACTGTTCTGATGCTACAGATTCGCCGTCAACTGCTGACCACTTGCCTATTAATTCAACAGTACTAGCTTTCGTTTCTTCTGGTAGTGTTTCTTCTGGTTTCGTTTCATCTTGTAACGGCTCAGTTTGTGGTTGTGTTGTTTGAGTTTCAGTTTGAGGTTGTGTATCTGCCTGTGTAGGTGTAGTTTCATTATTATTGCCATTATTATTTGTGCAACCTACAAATAAAGTTATAATTAATAAAAATGATATTACAATTACGCTTTTAATTTTCATAAAAATACTCTCCTTATTTCATTGCGTTATAAGATGTTATAACTGCACTTTCGTTTTTGGTGCATTTCAAATTATATATAGGTATATTTTGAAAAAACACATCTGTATATGATAGCAATTTGTCCATGTACTCTTTTTTTTCTGAGCATAAAAGTTGATGAATAAATTTATACATAGCCTCGTGGAAAGATAATTTTTCTATTTCGTCAAATAAAGCTTGCTCTAAAAAGCATAACGCCTTAATTGGAACTCCTATATTTTGGCTTATGTCGTTTTTGCCTGAAAATGGTGTGCCGTATGCATAAAGTATGCCATTTTCGCTTTTTATAGCTGGCTTATCATCGTTGATTATTACTGCTTTATCTTTTCCAAAATACTCAAGCCAAAGTCTTGTATGTGTTGACTTCCCTGTGCCACTGTCAGCTGAAAAAATGTACGCTTTACCGTCGAGTGCCACTACAGATGAATGAAGATAAAATCCGCCAAAATCAAGTAATTGTCTGTAAAATTGAGTTCCTATCCATGCGTATTCTACTAGCTGATAATCCATACCGCTATTTCCTTCTAAATACTCTTTGAAACTTTCATCTTCTGTATCTATTATGATGCTACAATCTTCTTTTTTGCCGTTTTCATCTAGTAGATATTTTTTTGCACGTGTTTTTAATAATTCGCCTTTCGGTTGCATATATACTTTTACATTTGCTATTGAATATATTGCCATTTATTATTTACCTCCGTTTTCTTAATTCGTAATGCGTAATTCGTAATTAAAAGACCTATAACCGCACACTCTTATTTAATACACATAAAAGCCGAGAGTGTGCCTCTTTTTCCGTTTGTAGCTCTGTGTGACCATAATAAATCGCTATTACATTTTGTGCATAAGTCGCTGATTATTATATTTTCTGCTTTAACTCCTGCATTTAAAATAATTTCCTTATTAGCTTCTAATAAGTCAAGCATATATTTTCCATTTTCTTTTTTTGTAGCTATTTTGTTTAAGTCAATTTCCTTTAAATTTTTAAAATTGTCAAAACAAATATTGTCAACCTCATAACAACATTTTGAAATTGCAGGACCTATCGCTACTTTTATATCTTGCGGATTACTACCATAATTTTTTGCCATTGTTTCAATTACTTTTGCACTTATTCTCAATACTGTACTCCTCCACCCTGCATGAGCAAGACCTATAGCTTTTTTATTTTCATCTATAAAAAATACAGGTGTGCAGTCAGCATAGTACGTTACAAGAGTTACATTTTTTTCGTTTGTTACAAGTGCATCAACGCTTTTTAAATCTTTAGGCTTTGTAATACCTATTCCTATTTCATTTTTTGTTACACATCTTACGTTGTCCTCGTGAACTTGAGCTGAGGCTACAAGTGTGTCAAAATCAAGGTTTGCACTTTTGCATATTAGTTTATAATTTGCAATTACATTTTCGTCGCTATCACCTCTACCAAAAGATAAATTTAAGCTTTCAAACTCACCACTACTTACTCCACCTAGTCTTGTTGAAAAACAGTGATTTATAAATGATATTTTTTCAAATTCTTTGTACGTTAAAAATGGTGTGCTTTCGATATTGTTTAAGTTCATAACTTTACTTTCAAAATGCATTGTATACCTCCAAAATAAAATTAAGTAGTACTCCTTTACATTATAATAAAATCTGTGTTATAATACAAGAATAAATTATGAATTTTAAGAGGTTTTATTATGATGTTTTATAAATTGTTTGGAAATAATATAGCAGTTAGTTGTGAATACTGCGATAATTGCGAAAAAAACGACAATAATATACAACTGTGCAAGGCAAGAACTCAAATAGTTGACGGCAAATGTAAAAGGTTTAAATATAACCCTCTTTTGAGAGTTCCAAAACAATCTTACAATTTACCTAAGTATGACCCAAAAGATTTTGAACTTTAATATAAATATTTAAAGCCGATGAGCGTTTTATTGCTCATCGGCTTTTTAAATCTAATGTATAATTGATGATTCATAATGAATGTTGAAATCCTTACGGATTTTTTGTTTTTAAAATTAGTGTTTTTTGATAAACATGATATCTACGCTAACTCCACACTTCACTCTCAACACTCCACACTATTTACAATTTTTTATGTATTCATCAATTGAAACGGCTGCTTGTCTACCTGCACCCATTGCAAGGATAACAGTTGCGGCACCTGTAACAGCGTCACCGCCTGCATACACGCCTTCCCTTGAAGTTTTCATAGTATCTTCGTCAACTACTATGCAACCCCATTTATTCGCTTCAAGCCCTTTTGTAGTAGACTTAATAAGCGGATTAGGTGAGTTACCTATAGCCATAATTACACAGTCAACATCAAGTGTGAAGTTTGAATTAGCTTTTTCGCTCGGTCTTCTTCTTCCTGACTCATCAGGCTCGCCAAGTTCCATTTCAACACACTCAAGACCGCATACTTTACCTGTTCCATCATCTAAAATAGCTACTGGGTTATTAAGCAGTTTAAACTCAATACCCTCTTCTTTTGCGTGATGAATTTCTTCGTTTCTAGCTGGCATTTCATCTTCTGAACGTCTATAAACGATATACACATTTTCAGCACCTAGACGTTTTGCACTTCTTGCAGCGTCCATAGCAACGTTACCGCCACCTATAACTGCAACACTTTTAGGTCTGTTGATGCTTGTGTCGTATTCATCTAAATACGCTTTCATTAAGTTAATTCTTGTTAAAAACTCGTTAGCTGAATATACGCCAACAAGACCATTACCAGGAATTTTCATAAAGTTTGGAAGACCTGCTCCGCTTGCTACAAATACCGCTTTATAGTCCATTTCAAATAAGTCATCTACTGACAAAACTTTACCTATAACCATATTTGTTTTTATCTCAACGCCTAATTTTTTAAGCCCGTCAATTTCTTTTTGTACAATTGCTTTTGGTAATCTAAATTCAGGGATACCATACATTAAAACGCCACCAGCTGTATGGAACGCTTCAAAAATAGTTACATCGTAACCCATTTTCGCAAGGTCACCTGCACAAGTAAGACCAGAAGGGCCTGCTCCTACAACAGCTACTTTTTTACCGTTTTTCTCTATTTCTTCTTTTGTTTCAATTGGGTTTTTCATTCTATAATCTGCAACAAATCTTTCAATACGTCCAATACCTACAGGATCGCCTTTAATCCCTCTAACGCATTTTTGTTCACATTGAGTTTCTTGCGGACATACTCTACCGCAAACTGCTGGCAATGAGTTATCTTTTGATAAAACTTCATAAGCTTTGTCAAAATCGCCTTGTGCCACTAGACATACAAAATCTGGAATTGCTATATTTACAGGGCAACCTTTAACACATGGTTTTGTTTTACAATTAAGACATCTTTGTGCTTCACTTATTGCCATTTCATCTGTATATCCTAAAGTAACCTCTTCAAAGTTTTTATTCCTTATCATTGGGTCTTGCTCAGGCATTGCAGTTTTATTTTTTTGCATATTAGCCATTATTTATACCCCCTTAAATAAATTACAATTGTCAACGTCGTGTATTTCTTGTTTTTTGTAAGTGCCTAAACGTTTCATAGCTTCGTCAAAGTCTACTTTGTGTCCGTCAAAGTCTGGTCCATCAACGCACGCATATTTCATTTCTCCACCTACGGTAAGACGACATCCACCGCACATACCTGTACCGTCAATCATAATAGTATTCATACTAACTATAGTTTCAATACCATATGGACGTGTAAGCTCGCTTACGGCTTTCATCATAGGGATTGGACCAATTGCTATTACAAGGTCGTATTTTTCGCCATTTTCAATATTATTTAATAAAGCGTTAGTTACAAAACCTTTATTACCATTTGAACCGTCATCAGTCATAATAGTTAAGTTTGTGCTAACTGCTTGCATTTCTTCTTCCAAAATAATTAAATCTGTATTTCTAAATCCTGCAATAGTGTCAACTTTAGCACCCATATTAAATAATGCTTTTGCTTGTGGATATGCAATTGCACAACCAGCACCACCGCCTATTACTGCAACATTTTTATAACCCTCAAGTTCAGACGCTATACCTAAAGGACCTACAAAGTCAAGGATAAATTCACCCTCATTTAAAAGGTCTAAAAGCATAGTAGTTTTACCAACTTTTTGATATATAATTGTTACTGTTCCTTTTTCTCTGTCATAATCTGCAATTGTTAGAGGTATTCTTTCCCCACGCTCATTAACTCTTAAAATAATAAATTGACCTGGCATTGCCTTTTTTGCAATAAAAGGAGCTTCAACCGTCATTTTTGTCATTGAAGAGTTTAATATATCTTTTTTTACTATCTTAAACAATTCTGCCACTTCCTAACTAAATATTTATATTATATAAAACGCACCTACGATTATAACATTTTTTTTTTACTTATACAATATATATTTTTAAAAAATAATTAAGGTGTGTATCAAAATAGCTCAGACCGTACAAAAGTAAAATTCATTGATACTACTGTTTTTTTTATTTTTAATAGTACGAAAATAAAAAAAGAAGTTAAAAGTACTTTTGTACTATAAACCAACGTCGCCACTCGACGTGCAAACGCACGACTTCGAGTACCCAAAAACACTGATAAATTAGCGTTTTTAGCTCCGTTCGTTTATTCTAAACTATTTTTTTACACACCTAACAACAGCTATTATATTTTCATGTCGACCTTTTAATTTTAATAAATTTTTTCGATTAAAAACATAAAATTTATTTAAACAACGTATTGCTCGACTGAAACCCAAAAATTCCTCCGATTTCAGGCTGATATTTATGTAACGCTTTATCCATATTTTTTATAATTTTCCACATATTTTCGCCATGCTCACATTCTTCTGCCCTTAAATTTTTTTCATTTTCAAGCACTCTTTTTTTGAGCGTTTTAGTAAATAAATTTCTAAATTCATCTTCTAAAATAAAGCAAGGTTCGATTTTATATTTCATCTGGTTTAAAATTTGAGTTCTATAATATGCAAAAGACAAGTACAAATCTTGCATATCACCTTGCAACAAGTCTTTTAACTCTTCCTCAAATTTCCACTGCAAATGCAAATCTTTTTGTATTTCATCTATCCTGTATAATAGATTTAACACTTCATTTGAAGAGTACGGACCTCTACATAGCTTGTCTTCGTAAAAGTATTCGCCCTCACCTTTCATAAGCATTAATAATTCATCATTTACTATAGCATTGTAAGCTACTTTTTCTCTTATTGTTGCAAATTTACCTAACATATTTTCACCCCAACATATTAATATTATTCCTTGATAACTGTTAATTACATTATAATACTTTTCATAAAATATGTAAATAGAACAATTATAAAAACACTCACAAAATTAACACATTTTATTATGTTAAAATGCACAAAATTAATATCAATCTATTTCGATATGCGTAAAATGCCATGCTCTTGTATAGTCAACTTTTATCCCTGAATTACAAAACGGACATACTACTGCACCTTCTCCACCTTGTATTGTAGCACCACAATTAGGGCAATTTTTTGTAGCTGTTATGTTATCGCCACTAAAATTTTGACTATCAAGCCTATAAACCCACTTAGTTATAACTCTTTCTTGCACTTTACGGCTATCATCTTCTTTACTTTCCACATATTCAAACGCTACATGAAAACTTATTGTTGCTGTTTGTGCTGATTTTTCATATCTTTTTATAACTTGATTATGTACATGAATTTCATTAATTTTAATATTGTTTGCTTTATTTTTCTCAATAATTGAATGGAGTAAGTCGTTTATTTGCTCGTCATTTTCAAACTTGCCTAAATCTTCTTTTTGTATTGAATTGTAAAATTCGTATACTTTGTCAATATTTTTGCTTTTTAAATCATCAACCGAAAAGTCTGGAAAATCTTTATGTATACGTGGCAACTCTAAACTCTCTAAACTATTTAAAGATTTAGGTGTCATCTCCATTTTTTTATTTATATCTTTTATGCCCTGTGTAATACTATCTGTTTGAAATAAAGTATTTGAAACTTCACGTACTTTCTTTTTTATTTTCAAATACGCTACAAAACCTACTAAAGCTATTACACCAAATATAATTAACGCTGTCCAATTCATAAATTACACCTCATTTTATCAGTTGAAACCTGTTTTTGCATTTTTGCCAAACATTCTCTTAATTTCTGCCCTAAGCCCTTTATACTCAGTAGCCTCTAAAGTAGGGCTATGTTCTATTATATCATCTGTTGCACTTTGCACAAGTGCTAAATCGTGGGAATTTGTGACATCTGCAATTTTAAGTTCTGGCAAACCATGTTGCTTTGAGCCGAAAAAGTCGCCAGGACCTCTATTTTTTAAATCTTCATTAGCAATTTTAAAACCGTCATTTGTATTGCATAATATTTTAATTCTATTAATTGTATCTTCGTTTTTGCTGTCGGATATTAAAATACAGTAAGACTTATACTCGCCTCTTCCTACACGTCCCCTTAATTGATGAAGTTGCGAAAGTCCGAAACGTTCTGCATTTTCAATTACAATAATATTTGCATTAGGGACATCAACTCCTACTTCAATTACAGTTGTAGATACTAAAATGTCAATTTCACCTTGAGTGAAATTTTGCATAATATTTTCTTTATCTTTTGCTTTCATTTTACCGTGTAAAATTTCTATATTGCAATTTTTAAGTATGCTAGATTTTAACTTATCTGTATAACTCTCCACATATTCAATATTCATTTCGTTTTCTTCAACTGCTGGACATACAATGTAACACTGCCTGCCTTTTTCTATATTTTCACTTATAAAATTATAAAGTCTTTGACGTAATTTTGTATTTATAAAAAGCGTGTCAATCTCTTGCCTATCTTTCGGTTTTTCATCTATTACAGATATATCTAAATCACCATAAATAATTAAACCTAAAGTTCTAGGAATTGGAGTTGCACTCATTACAAGCACATGAGGGTTTTCACCTTTTGAAATAAGTATGTTACGCTGATTTACTCCAAAACGGTGTTGTTCATCAGTTACAACAAGTGCTAAATTTTTAAATTCTACATTTTCGGTGAGTAGTGCGTGTGTGCCAATTATTATATCTATTTCACCGTTTTTTAAATCTTCTTTTATTAAATCTTTTTGCTTTTTACTCAGTGAACCTACAAGCACTGCCACTTTTATATCTTCATTATTTAAAGTCTTTATTAAAGTATTGTAATGTTGAGTTGCTAGAATTTCAGTAGGTGCCATAAATGCTGACTGAAACCCATTTTTTGCAACTGTATAACATAATGCGTTTGCAACTGCTGTTTTGCCACTTCCAACATCACCTTGGACTAGTCTGTTCATAGGTGTTATTGATTTTGCCATATCGTTTACACATTCGTTTGTAACTTTTAATTGTGCATTCGTCAATTCAAATGGTAGATTATTAAAATAATCTTTAGTAAAATCTTTATAGATTTTTATAGATTTTTCCTCTACCCTATAATTTTTAAGGATTTTAAGACCCAAAAATAAAACTAGAAGTTCTTCAAAAATAAGTCTTTTTTGAGCCTCTTGCAATGACGTTTCATCTTTAGGATTGTGGATATTTTGGAGTGCAAATTGAAGTGTTTTAATATCGTATTTATCTATAATAAATTTTGGTATTGGCTCTTTAATTTCTTTAGGTAACATAAGGATAGCATTTTTTACAAACGCATGAATTTGTTTAGAAGTTAAACCATTTGTACAATTATAAATAGGTTTTAATTTTATAAATTTATCTACCGTTGTAAATTCTGGACTAACCATTGTTAGTTGCCCATTTTGATTATTTACTTTACCACAAAAAACATATTCAGTATCTATTTTTAGCATACTTTTTATGTAAGGATTGTTAAAAAATATTAACTTCAAACTGCCTGTATCGTCATAGATTTTTGCCTTACTTATAATTCTTTCGCCATTATTATAAGCAAGCACATCAAATTTAAGACAGCCCTTTACTGAACATAAATTGTCACTTGGAGTAATGTCGCATAGATTTATAATTTCACCATAATTTAAATATGTTCTTGGGTAAAATGTAATTAAGTCACCAATTGTAAAGATATTTAATTTATTTAAAAGAATTGCTTTTTTATCTCCAACACCTTTTAACTTTTTAATATCGAGTTCAAAAAGAGAAGCCACTTAAACACCTCCTCGTATTTTATTTAAAATACAAATTTAAATTACAATAAAAATATATAATTTTTATTAATCTGAATTTAAAGACAATGCGACACTACATAAAAATGTGTGTCGCATTTAAATTATTTATACTATAAATTATTCTACAGAAACTATAAAATAGTATACTGGTTGATCACCTTTAACAAGTGTAACATCAACATTTGAACCAAATTTTGAATTAACTATGTTAAAGCAATTTTGTGCTTTCTCTTCGCTTACACCTTCACCATAGAATAATGTAATAAATGATGAGTCTTTTTTAACCATCAATTTTACTAATCTATAAGTAGCTTTTACAAAATCCTCTTTTTCAGTAATGCAAAGTTTACCGTTGTTAAGAGCTATAATCTCGCCTTTTTTGATTTTTGTGCTACCAAACTCAGAATTTCTTGCGGCAAATGTTACTTGACCTGTTGATACATTTTCTATTGCATCTGTCATTAATTTTTTGCTCGATCTTAAAGGTAAATCACCATCAAAATTAAGCATAGCCGAAATACCTTGAGGTATTGTTTTTGTAGGTATAACTATAACATTTCTATCTTCAACTAGTGGAACTGCTTGCATTGCTGCCATAATTATATTTTTATTATTAGGTAAAACAAATACATTTTTAGCACCTGTAGCCATAACCGCTGCTACAATATCTTTAGTACTTGGGTTCATGCTTTGCCCACCACTTACTACATTGTTACAACCTAATTCAATAAATAAATCTTCAAGTCCTTGACCAGCTGCTACTGCTACAAAACCAATTTCCTCTGTAGGTTCAACTGGTGATAATTTCTTTTTTGAACTAGATGCATTTTTATTTTGTTGTTTCATATTTTCAACTTTAACAGTTAATAATTGACCAAACTTTAAACCCTCTTGAAGTGCATTTCCTGGGTCTTCTGTGTGTACGTGTACTTTTATAATTTCTTCGTCTGACACTACAACTACACAATCTCCAATAGTTTCAAGGTATGCACGAAGCTCATTTTCGTCTGTTTTACACTCTTCATCTTTACCAACAATAAACTCTGTACAGTATGTGAAGTTTATATCTTCGTCGTACTCAGCAATTGCTGATGAAAAGCTGTCTTGTGGGGCATTTGAATTCCCTTGTACATTTTCACATTCAATAATTTTGCCATCTTTAATTACAGATAACATACCCTCAAAAATAACGCATAGCCCTTGACCGCCTGCATCTACGACACCTGCTTTTTTAAGAACTGGTAGTAAATCTGGTGTTGTTTCAAGTGCAGCTCTTGCACTAAGGCAAACCTCTTCCCAAATATCTAAAACATCATCATTTATTTTTGAAAGTTCTACTGCTTTTTCTCCTGCAACTCTACCAACCGTTAAGATAGTGCCTTCTGCTGGTTTCATAACAGCGGCATAGGCTTCTTTTACACCTATTTCTATTGCTAACGCTAAAGCTTTACCGCTAACAGTTTCTTTATCGCCAATAGCTTTTGAAAATCCTCTAAATATTAAAGACGTAATAACACCTGAGTTACCTCTTGCACCTCTTAAAAGAGCTGAAACAGTTTTTTTCGCAACTTCACTAGCTGTACAATCATCACCCATAGTTTTAAGCACAGAAGCCGCACTGTTAATAGTCATTGACATATTAGTACCTGTGTCACCGTCTGGCACTGGGAAAATATTAAGTGCGTCTATAGTTTCTCTTTGATTTGTAATATTATTTGCACCTGAAATAATAGCATCTCTTAGTAATGCACCGTTTATCATTTAAGTCACTTCCTTAAAAGTTTATTTCATTATATTTTTACGCATTTCTACCCTATTATAACATATGCGTATTGTATTTTTCAATATATATTTCAATAATTTGCCATTTTATTATTATAATTCTATTCTTTTTATAGTTTTAGCTTTCCTAGTTGTTTCGTCAATATCCATAAGAATACCTGTTAATTTACATTTTCCTGTAGCTTCTTCAAATTTTAGCGGCATTTTTGTAATAAATCTTTCTATTGCTATTTTTGAGTCTACTCCTAAAACTGAATGAGTAACACCAGTCATTCCTATATCTGTAATATATGCAGTACCATTTGGTAAAATATCTTCGTCTGCTGTTAAAACATGAGTATGTGTACCGAAAACTGCTGACACTTTACCGTCAAGATAATAACCCATTGCTTTCTTTTCTGCTGTTGCCTCTGCGTGAAAATCTACAATTTTGATTTTTGCTCCAAAGTCATCTGCTTTTTTAATATATTCGTCTACAGTTTTAAAAGGACAATTTAAATTATCCAAAAAAGCTGTTCCTAAAATGTTAATAACTGCTACTTGTATTCTTCCCATATCATAAATACACATACCTTTTCCAGGTGTTTTATCTGTAGGATAATTTGCAGGTCTTATGATAAATGGGTTTGTGTCGTAATACTGATATGAATTTCTATATCTAAAAGCATGGTTGCCTGTTGTAATTATGTTTACGCCGCTGTCAAATAAAAAGTCTGCACTGTCTTGCGATACTCCGTTTCCTTGATGCGAATTTTCTCCATTAGCTATTACTAAATCAACTTTATTTTCTCTTTTAAAAGTCGCTAATACTTTTCTAAGATGATTGCAACCTAACTGCCCTACAACATCACCAATTGCAAATATAATCACTATTTATCACCTTTTCCCCATAATTTAAAATTAAAATTTGTTACTACCAAATCCACCCTTTGGTCATATTACAAAATACACACATAGAACAATGCAAACGTTTATATTTTGCAAATATCACCACGGGCGGATATGGAAATCAATGTCACGAACTTAAGAAAAAAGATAAAATGATGACAGTTAGCAGTATCCAGTCAGCAGAGAAAAAACGACCTTTATAAACAAAAAATCCGTAAGGATTTTCACATTCACTTTTCACTCTTCATTATTCACTTTTCACTATTTCCAACGGCAAGAGTAGAACCCTTTCCCTACATTGGTTTTCTAAAAACGTATTGCTTTTAATTACGCATTACATTAAATCAATTACTGTAATTTCAGGTGGATTATTTATTCTAGGAGTAAACCAATAATGCGAACCAAGTCCTGCTGAAATAATCATATTAGCGTTACCTTCCTGAAAATAACCTAATTCGTATTTTGGAAAATAACCTTGATCAGGAGCAATTAGCCCACCTAAAAAAGGCAGACGAACTGCACCACCATGAGCATGACCTGCGAGCATTAAATCAACCTCGAACTCGTTATATTTATAATCAAATCTTTCAGGATAATGACATAATAACAATTTAAAATTGTCACTATCTAAAAAATTGTCCATTCTATTCCATAATTTAACCCTTACCGCTTCTGGAGTGTACAGTTCAGAGTCACGTGGTAAATCTCCATTTAAGCGTGTATCTTCTTTATCATCTGTTATATATTCATTATTTCCAAAAACTTCAATTTGATTTCCATTAACATTTATTGTAGTTTGCTTGTCAATAAGTAAAACTGCACCTGTTTTTTCTATATCGGCTATAATTTCTTCGCTTCTTTCGTGTTGAACTTCGTTATTGCCTAAAGAATAATATACATCTGTAATTTGCGTTAATTGATTTAAAAGTGTAATAATTTTTGAATAGTCGTATTCATGGTCATTAATCATATCACCAGTTACACAAATAATATCAGGATTTAAAAATTTAATTTTATCTACAAGATTAATATTATCTTTTCCAAACTCAATATTATGCAAGTCCGTTACTTGCACTATTCTTACATCTTTTTCGATTTTATCAGAGTTAATCACATAATTTCTTGTAATTAACCGTTGTTGATCAAGTGTAACTAAAATAATTGTTAAAATAATTACTATAAGTAAAATAATCATAAGTGCTTTTTTCCTCTTTGTATTTAACAATTTCAACCAGGTTCACCTCTAATATTAAAACAAAACACCTGTATGAATTTAATCGTACAGATGTTTTATAATTAATAATAATTAAAACTAAAATTAAGCTTCTGTATCTTCTACTGCTACTTCAGCCTCTACTGCTACTTCAGCCTCTACTGCTACTTCAGCTTCTTCTACTACTTCTTCTTGTGCTTGTGGCTCTAATAGTTCTCTAATTGATAGGCTAACACGTTTTTTGTCAAAGTCAATAGCTGTTACTTTAACTTGTACTTCTTGGCCTACTGTTAATTCGTCTTGTGGTTTTTCTATTCTACGATCAGCAATTTGAGAGATATGTATTAATCCATCAATTTGTGGCAGAATGTTTGCAAACGCACCGAATTGAGTCATGCCAACTACAGTAGCTGTTACTACTGAACCTACTGGGCATTCTTCTTTAATTCTTTCCCATGGGTTGTCGCAAGTTTTTTTGTAACCTAAAGAGATTTTTCCTTTTTCAGGGTCAATGCTCTTAATGTAAACTTCTATAACGTCGCCTTCTTTGATAACTTCTGATGGATGTTTAATTCTAGCCCATGATAATTCAGAAATATGAACCATTCCATCAATACCGCCGATATCAACAAATGCACCGTAGCTTGTTAATGATTTAACTGTACCTGTGTAAACTTTTGATACTTCGCAAGTTTCCCAGAAAGCTTTTTTAACTTTGTCGTTTTCTTCTTTTAGAACGCTTTTTATAGAGCCTACTGCTCCACGTCTATTTTTCTTAATTTCAACAACTCTGAATTTAACGTTTTGTTTTAGTAAGCTTTCTAATTGCTCGCTTTTTGATAAAGTAGCAAGTGATGCTGGTACAAAAACTTTTACGCCGTTTGATACAACCATAACGCCAGCTTTGCTTTTAACTTCAACTACAACGCCGTCTAATACTTCTTGGCTTTCTTCAGCAGCAACGATTATATCCCAACCTTTTGCAGCGTCGATACGTTTTTTAGAAAGTGTAATAACGCCTTCTTGGTCGTTAGTTTTCATAATTAGTAAGTCGATAACGTCGCCAATTTTTACTATATCTTCAACTTTAGCGTTTGGATCGCTTGTAAGTTCTTCTAATTTAACTACGCCAGCTTGTTTTCTGCCAACGTCTACTAGTATTTCATTAGGAGCAATACTGACAACTGTACCTTTTACCCTCCCGTCTGTATTAAAGTTTTTTAGATTTTCCTCAAGCATTTGTGCAAAATCATCTGCTCCTTCAACCTCAGTTACATCGGGTGTGTTTAGTAAATCTGTCATTTTATCCAGTACCTCCTTTATTATTCTATCGGGAGATGACGCTCCCGCTGTTACGCCAATTTTTTTATGATTAAATATATTAGCCTTATTAATTTCCTTTGCCGTTTGGACAAATAGAGTATTTGTCTTTTCACTACAAATTGAATACAGTTTATAACTGTTGGAACTCTTTTTATCACCTATAACAACCATCAAATGTTATACTTCAGCAAGTTTCCCAGCTTCCGTCTGTCTTTCTGACGTAGCATTACATATTGTATCAAAAAAAATCAAGTTTGTATATAGTTTTTTTGCAGTTTCTAGACATTTTTTAAAATATTTTACGTCAAATGTCGTTTGAGCAACTAAGCAAACCTCTTTTTCCCTTAAATTGGGATTAATTTGTACAATATTTTTAAGTTCCTCAGTTGTTTTTGCCGTATAGCAAGGGCCTACACAATGACCTTTAATTCCTATTACTTCTGGGTGGTTTTCATCGCCTAAAATCAAAATCACTTTACCCAGTTGTGATTGCTTATTTACTGTTTTATGAATTTTAGTAACAAAAGGACACGTAGCATCTACAAAGTTTAGCGATTGCAAATTCAGCAAATCATAAGTTGTTTTAGGTACTCCATGTGAGCGGATAACGACTGTATATTGCTTATTGATATCCTCTACTGCTTCATTTATAACAACGCCTTTTTGCGACAACTCACTTACAACTTCATCATTATGAATAATAGGACCTAATGTACAAACTTTTTTCTCTTCGCTTACAAGTCTATTTACAACGTTTATGGCTCTGTCGACACCAAAGCAAAATCCTGCCGACTTTGCAAGCGTAATACTTACATCATTAACAATAATTGTAGACATTTCAACACCTAAAATCAAACAGAGATATCTCTAGCTATATTATATAATTCTACATTAAATTGATTTTTCATGTTTAATGCTTCTGTTATATCATAATCTACGATTTTACCATCTTTCATCGCTATTACTCTATTAGTTTTGCCTTCGTCTAATACTGTAACAGCTTTATGACCCATATAACTTGCAACTACTCTATCACGCAATGAAGGTGAACCACCTCTTTGTACATGGCCTAGTACTGTTGCTCTAGTTTCAACGCCTGTTTTTTCTTCTACATATTTTGCTATATCGTCAACACCGCCTACACCCTCAGCTACAATTATGATAAAGTGTTTTTTACCTGTGCTTTGTGTGTACTTAATGCGTTCTATTACGTCTTTGTCAATATCTGACTTTACTTCTGGAACTAATATAGCTGTTGCACCAATTGCTATACCTGTTTCAAGAGCTATATCGCCACATCTTCTACCCATAACTTCAACTATTGAGCATCTGTCATGAGATTGTGCTGTATCTCTAATTCTATCCACCATTTGCATTACTGTATTCATAGCGGTGTCAAATCCAATTGTATAATCACTACAAGCTATGTCGTTATCAATAGTTCCAGGTATACCAACACAAGAAATGCCCTCTGCTGATAAATCTCTAGCACCTCTAAATGAGCCATCGCCACCTATAACTACTACACCGTCAATGCCTAAAGAACGGCAAGTCTCTGCTGCTTTTTTAACGCCTGCCACTGAGTTATACTCTTCACTTCTTGCAGTGTAAAGGATAGTACCGCCTTTATTTATTATATCCGAAACTGAGCGAAGGTTCATTTCAAAAACGTCACCGTTTAAAAGTCCGTTGTATCCTCTTCTAACTCCTAGTACTCTTATGCCTTTTGACAACGCCGCCCTTGTAACGCTTCTTACCGCTGCATTCATTCCTGGTGCATCACCACCGCTTGTAAGTACTGCTATTGTCTTAACTGCCATAACTAATTACCTCCGATAAAACTAATCAAATTTTCGTTAAATATCATTATATTACAAACCATATGTAATAATCAAGACTTTTTCAAAAAAATTTTTTAAATTAACAAAGTTTTTTCAGTTTTCAAAAAAAATTATGTCACTTTTTGTGTTTGCAAGTTGTAAAATTCAGCTTATAAGTGAATATATTTTAGTTGTTTTTATTATCACTTTAAACTAACATAATTATTTAATATAAACCTCATTAAATATATAAAACATTATATTAAACGTTTTTAAATTCAATGTCTTTTCTTTTTTCGCTTAAATTTAAAATTTCTTTTCTATTTGTATTTACCGTTATATGTTCTTTATCATCAAATATAATTGTAATGCTTTTTTTGTATAAGCTTTCTGCCTGTTCATTAATAATTAAACTTGCTTTATTTTCGTGTGCAATTTGCAAAACTTGTAAAAGTGAAAAATTTTTTAAAATTTGATTTTTCGTAAATCTAATTTTTTTCAAACCAAGCTTAGATATTACACTTTTGCTAAATAATTTTGCATCGTCGCTGATTTTTAAGTTATAAATATCATCATTTTTACTTAGCGAAATTAGTATATTTTTACATTGGTCATTAAATGCATTCTCGCATATTTCAAAAATGATTGTATTAAAATCTACTTCATTTATTTTTGTATTGAGTATTTCTTTTATATCTTCATTTGAAGTTACTTTTATAGTAACATCATTAAATTTTTCTTTTAAATATTTGATACATTGAGTTTTTTCAAATATCTCAGTTGGCGTTAATTCTTTTTCTTCTTTCAAACTATCTAATTTTTGATATTTTTTTAGTGTGTTTTCTCTTTCTACTGCTAATTCATTAATATTTTGAATTAACGAACATGATTTTTCTTTTTTCAAATTCACATCACTAATATTTAGTAATTCAATAGTGGCTGATTTTAGTGTAGGTATCATCTTATTATCTTTATGTATTATTTTTGATAAATCATGAGATTCTTTTTTTAAAATTCTATTTTCTTCTTTAATATCATCTATTGTTTTTTCTTTAATATAAGAATTTCTCTTAATTATTTTTTCTTTATACTTTTTTTGGTACCTTTTATTTTTAATAGTAATTGACAATACCGAAAAAAGTATTATAAGAGAAACTGCAAAAATTATTACTAAAACCATTACTCCTTTGCCTGTAAAAAATAGCTCAAACACAAAAACACCCCTAACTACAATATATTATATCTTTATACAATTTTACGAGCGACCATTTGATCGCTCGTAATGTAGTATATTAATTTGCTAAAAAAACAATGTCGTTTCTTTCTCTTGAAAGTTTTAAGACATCTACTCTATGTGAATGTACTCGT
>CAYJFG010000021.1:21927-24270 GCA_964369305.1 uncultured Eubacteriales bacterium | reverse complement strand
TCGACACGCGGTTTTGGAGACCGCTGCTCTACCAACTGAGCTATACCCCTATAAAATTTGTAATTTTCTCTTGCAAAAGGTATTCTATCATTTTATAGGGGTAATGTCAATAGTTAATTTTAAAAAATATTTTATTTTAATATTAATTTGATAATTTCGTCTTTATCAAATCCTTTTAGGCAGTAAGTTGGTAAAGTTTCGTCGTATTCTTCTGGTGATATATTTGTGTGTAGATAAAGGCTGTGCATACCAATATCGTTTGCACCTTTTATATCTGTTGTGCAGTCGTTACCTATCATAATGCTGTTTTTAATATCTAAATTATGTTTGTCTATTAATTTTTTATAAAATAGGGTATCAGGTTTGCACATCTTTTCATCTGATGATATTAAAATATCGTCGAAAAATTCATATATACCTAATAGTTTAAGCTCAGGCACTGTAAAACATCTTTGTGCATTTGTAAGTAGATAAACGTTTTTACCTTTGTCTTTAAGTTCTTTTAAAAATCTACTTGCACCCTCATATAAATTTATATATTTTCTTGAGGCAAACCTAAATAGATACGCAATCTTTTCAACAGTCTCTTCACTTTGTTTTACGCCTTTTATTTCAAATAATCTTCTAAATACGTTTAGTAAATCAACATCAATATGAGTATGGTTAGGGTATTTTTCAATAGTTTTTCCTTTTTCCTCTTTTACTAGAGAAACATAAGTTTTTTGTAATTCTTCAGGTGTATATTCTGCATAATGAATATAAAATATGTCACTTAAAGTCTTCCATAATTTTTCTTGATCTTCATCAGTGTTAATATCGACTAAAGTACCGTATAAATCAAAAATATAATTTTGATACATTCTAAACACTCCTTATTTTTAATAAATAACATTATACACTATTTTTATACGATAAATCAATCATTAAGATACACAAAAAATATTGATAGTATTAATCTAATATGCTATAATTGATTTAAAAATTAGATAGACTAAAACTTTATAAAAATGAAACATTAATAAATAGCCGTTTTTGGCTAATTTTTTTGCTCAGGTGTATTATGATAAATGCTAAAAAAATGTATGTAAGCATATTATATAGTTGATATTTTTACATAATATTAGTATAATTGTTTTGATAGATTAAGTATAAGAAAGGATTTTATTGTATGAACGATTTAATATATAATTTTTTTAATAATATAAAAGATAAAAAAATAGCACTTTGCGGAATAGGAACAAGCAATTTTCCGCTTATTAAGCTTTTTACTTCTTATGGAGCGAAAGTAGTAGCTTGCGACAGAAGAACAAAGGAGCAACTTGAAGATCAAGCACAAAAAGCGACCGAATATGGTGCAACATTATCATTAGGCGATAACTATTTGAAAAATTTAGATGTTGATATTATTTTAAGAACTCCAGGTATGAGGTACTACAACGAAGATTTAATGTATTATAGAAGTATAGGCGTTGTTGTAACTAGTGAAATGGAGCTGTTTTTTGATTTATGTCCATGCGATATTATAGCGATTACAGGTAGTGATGGAAAAACTACAACTACTACAATAATATCAGAAATTTTAAAAGAACAAGGGTATAATGTGCATATAGGCGGTAATATTGGTACACCTTTACTACCAAATATAATGAATATAAAAAGTGATGATAAAGCAGTAGTAGAGCTTTCAAGCTTTCAACTTATATCAATGAGGAAAAGCCCTAAAATATCAGTAGTAACAAATGTATCGCCAAATCACCTTGATATGCACAAAGATATGGACGAATATATAGACGCTAAGAAAAATGTAGTTGCACATCAAAATGCTTTTTGCACAACAGTGCTTAATTTAGATAACGAGATAAGCAATTCATTTGAAAATATATGCACAGGAAATTTATATAAATTTAGCATCAAAGAACACGTAAAAAGAGGTGCATATTTAGAAAATGGAAGTATATATTTTGAGAAAAACGGAGAAACTAAAAAAGTTATAAATATAGACGAAATTAATATTAAAGGGATGCATAATGTAGAAAACTACATGGCGGCTATTTGTGCTATATGGGATTTAGTCTATTTAAGTTCTATAGTAAAAGTAGCAAGAACTTTTGGCGGTGTTGAACATAGAGCAGAATTTGTAAGAGAAATCAACGGCGTTAAATACTATAACGACTCTATAGCATCAAGCCCTACAAGAACAATATCTGGTACACTTTCGTTATATGATGAAAAAATTATTTTAATAGCTGGTGGATACGATAAAAATATACCTTATGAATTGCTTGGACAAAAAATAGTTGAAAAAGTAAAAACGCTTATAATTATGGGTAATACAGCACCAAA
>CAYJFG010000021.1:0-21917 GCA_964369305.1 uncultured Eubacteriales bacterium | reverse complement strand
CTATAAATGCTTTGGGATATAAAGAAAGTGGTGTTGAGATTTTTGAAGTTTTGAACATGGAACAAGCAGTAAATAAAGCTTATGAAATTTCAAAAAATGGAGATATAGTTTCAATGTCACCTGCTAGTGCAAGTTTTGATTTATATAAAAACTTTGACGAAAGAGGAAAGCATTTTAAAACACTTGTAAACAATATTTAAGTTAATTCGTAATAGTAATGTATGTGTTAATTCTATATTTACTTAAATAAACAAATTTAAAGGAGCAATTTCAATTGAAAAAATTACTTAAAACATTATGTAACACATATAGTGTATCAGGAAATGAAGAAAAAATCGCAAAAGTATGTAGCGATTTATTAAGCGATTTTTGCAAAATAAAAGTAGACAAAAATAAAAACGTTTTTGCATATACAGGGAATTTAAAAAGTGACTATACGCTTTTAATAGATGCACATATAGATCAAATAGGCTTTATAGTAACACAAATAAACGACGACGGTTTTATAAAAGCCCAGCCTTGTGGAGGAATAGATTTAAGAATTTTACAAGGAAGTCAATTTTTAATATTAGGACGCTCCACTTTATTTGCAGTGGTTATAAGTACACCGCCACATTTAATTAAAAATGACAGCCAAGTTTTAAAAGAAGATGAAATATGGTTTGACACAGGGCAAGATGTAAAAAAAGTAAAAGAAGAAGTAAGCATTGGAGATAATATCGTTTTTTATGCATCACCTAAAGAACTTGTAAATAATAAAGTGACATCGCTAGGTATGGATAATAGATGTGGTGTTGCAATTTTAATAAAAGTACTTGAAATGTTAAAAGATGAAAAACTCAATTTAAAAGTAGTAGGTGCGTTAAGCGTTCAAGAAGAAACAACTATGGCAGGAGGGAAAACCTCTAGTTTTGAAATTTCGCCAGATGAAGCTATAGCCTTAGACGTAAGTTTTGCTACTCAAAATGGAGTAAGCGAGGAGCATTGCGGGCAAATGGATAAAGGCGTTATGATAGGTATGTCGCCAGTGCTTGATAAAGAGATGACAAAATCGTTTATTGAAATTGCAAAGAATAATGATATTAAATATCAACTAGAAATAATGAATACAAGAACAGGCACAAATGCAGACAATATAGCAGTTACAAAAAGAGGAGTAAAAACAGGGCTACTCTCAATTCCCCTCAAAAATATGCACACACCATGTGAAATAGTAAGCATAAACGATATGGAAAGCACCGCAAATTTACTTTACAACTATATAATAAAAAGGAGTGTAGACCTTTCATGAATATAAAACTGCTTGAAAAGCTATGTAATGAAAGCGGTATTTCAGGCGATGAAAACCGTGTAAGAGATATTATTTTAGAAGAGATTAAACCTTATATAACTAGTTATGAAATAGATAAACTCGGAAATTTATTAGTGTTTAAAAAGGGTCAATATAAAGCAAATAAAAGAGTTCTTTTATCGGCTCACATGGACGAAGTAGGTTTTATAGTTACAAATATCACAAGCGATGGCATGATTAAATTTGCACCAGTTGGTGGAATTGATAAAAGTGTAGTTGCAAGTGTACGTGTAAAAATAGGTGATAATAATATATATGGCGTTGTAAATACACCTCCTATACATCTTCTTGACGATGAAGAAAAAAAGAAATTACAAAGCATTGACAGTATGTGTATAGATATAGGAGCAAATTCAAAAGAAGAGGTTTTAGAGTATGTTAATTTAGGTGATAGCATAACATTTGACTCCCCGTTTATAGCAGACGGTAAAAATGTTTTTGCAAAAGCACTTGATGATAGGATAGGTTGTTTAGTTTTAATAGATATCATTAAAAATCAAACAAAATACGATATGTACTATTCTTTTGTAGTTCAAGAAGAAGTGGGGTTACGTGGTGCAAAAGTAGGCACATATAATATAAACCCAGACAGTGCAATAGTAGTTGAAGCTACAACAGCAGCCGATACTCCAAGATGCTCAAAAGAAAATAATGTATGCGAGCTTTCAGGTGGTGCTGTAGTAGCATTTATGGATAAATCAACAATTTATAATAGGGAATATGTGAAGCTTGCTTTAGAAGTTGCTAAAAAAAATAATGTAAAAATTCAAATTAAAAAAGCAGTAGCAGGTGGGAACGACTCAGGAGCAATACATTGTTCAAGGTCTGGTGTGTCTACGCTTGCAGTATCTTTTCCTTGTAGATATTTACACAGTGCAACGTGTTTAATAAGTGAGGAAGACTACCAAAGCGTATTTACAGTAGTTAGTAAAACGGCTGAAATTATAGCAGGTGAAAAAAATGATTAGTGTGCTAAATCAAAACAATTACAAGATTTTTTATGACTATGTAGCTGAAAATATAAATGTATATACAATAAAAATGTTTACAAAATACGCCATGAATACACAAGGGCAAACTCACGATATATGGCTACAATTTGAAGATGAAAAAATAGTTTCTTTAATATCGCTTAGCGGTGGGGCTGGCGTAGTTTATAAAACACCACAAAGTAACGATGAAGAAATACACGAGTTTTTCAAAATGGCTAAATTTGATGAAATTTTAATAAGCAAAGATTATAATTTTAAAAATGAAAATGATACAGAAAAAATCGGCTTTATTATGAAATATAATAAGGGAAACGATAATTTAAAATTATCTAATGAATTTAAAGCGGAAAAAGACAACTTCAAAACAGCACATAATATTTTAAAAAAATGTGAAAGTAAAGATTTTATAGTAGTTGACTATTTAGACTTTTTAAATGATATGACAAATAAATCAAAGTTAAATTGTGGACAAACAGTAGTCTTATATAATGATAATACGCCAATTGCAACTGCAAGCGTTGTTTTTAAATGTAAATTTGGTGCAGTTGTAGGGTCAATTGCCGTCTTAAAAGAATATAGACATTTAGGAGCAGGACAAGCCGTTGTAAATTATATGAAAAAAATATTACTAGATGAAAATATAGAAAATATTTTTATACAATGTAATACTGATTATAACAAAGCCTTTTATCAAAAATTATCGTTTGATTATGTAGGCGATTTTAAAATTATTTCAAGCGGAGAATAAAAATGGAAAATCTTTTTAATATAGATGAAAGAATAATAAAAGCATCAAAAGAAGCTATGCTCTTATGTCAAGAGGAACTAAAAAAGATAGATGAAATACAAGAATATAACCAACAAAAAGTGTTGTATGCATTTCAAAAAGCTAAAATAAGCGAAAGTCATTTTACATCATCAACAGGTTATGGCTATGACGATAGAGGGCGTGAAGCATTAGAGGAAGTATACGCTACAATTTTTAACGGTGAAGATGCACTAGTTCGTCATAATTTTGTAAGCGGTACACATACTCTTTCAACAATGCTTTTTGGAATTTTACGCCCAAACGATAAAATGGTATCTATTACAGGTACACCTTATGACACACTGCATGGAGTAATTGGAATAGATGAAAACAAAGAAAATATTAACAGAGGTACTCTTATTGATTTTGGTGTAAATTACAGTGAAATACCGCTAAGTAAAGATGGTAGAATAGATAAAGAAAACGTAATGTTGTCGCTAGATGATAATACAAAAATGGCTTATATACAACGCTCAAGAGGGTATAGCGTGCGTCCGTCTTTTACAGTGCAAGAAGTTATAGAAGTAGCGAAAATGATAAAAGAAAAATTCCCAAATTGCATAATAGCGGTTGACAATTGTTACTGTGAATTTACGCAAAAAGAGGGAATTTTAGACGGAAACTATGTAGATATAATTGCAGGTTCGCTTATAAAAAATGCAGGCGGAGGAATTGCAAGTACAGGCGGTTACATAGTAGGTAGAAAGCATTTAATACATCTATGTGCTTGTCGTTTAACAACACCTACAACACATAAAGAAGTTGGTGCAACGCTTGGGCAAAACAGAGAGATGTTTATGGGTACGTTTTCAGCTCCTCACGTAACAGGTGAAGCGTTAAAAACAGCAGTTTTTGCATCTGCTTTATTTGAAATTTTAGGATATGAAGTGTCACCAAAATATAACGAAGAGCGTGCAGACATAGTACAACTTTTAATGCTTGAAAATAGTAACTCTTTAATTGCATTTTGTAAAGGTATTCAAATGGCTGCTCCTATTGATAGTTTTGTAGTGCCAGAACCATGGGAGATGCCAGGGTATGACAGTAAAGTAATAATGGCTGCTGGTGCTTTTACACTAGGTTCTTCAATAGAGCTTTCAGCAGATGCACCACTTAGAGAACCTTTTGCCGTATGGTTACAAGGTGGTTTAAATTTCCATAGTGGAAAACTAGGTGTAATGCTTGCGACAAATAGTATGTATAGTGCAAATTTATTAAAAATACATAAAATTTAGAGTTGAAATTTAACTATACAGCAAAAGTGATAAGTATATTTGTGAATAATAGATAAAAAGATTATTAATTTTTCGTGGATTAATAATCTTTATTTTTTAAAAAGTTTGTGCTATAATTGACACAGTGTAGTATGTTTAAAACACGTTTTATTAATAGAAAAAGGAGAAAATCAAAATGAGATTTAAAAGAATTTTAGCTGGTTTGTTAAGCGTTATGATGCTTTCTTCAGCTATGGTTATGACAGCACAAGCAGTTACAAATAATGATCAAAGTACAGGTGCATATACTAACAGATATGATAATTATGCAACTTACAATGGTTCAGACTTAGGTGCAAATTACTCTGCAAATTCAACGACTTTTAAAGTATGGGCGCCAACTGCATCAAAAGTACAAGTTAAACTTTACAACACTGGTTCAGACAGTGAAGCAGGTGCAGGCGTTATATCAACAACAGATATGACAAAAGACAATTCAACAGGTGTTTGGTCTATTACAATTGACGGTGACTTACATAAAGTTTACTACACATACTTAGTTACAGTTAATGGCAATACAGAAGAAACACAAGACGTTTACTCAGTAGCAACAGGTGTAAATGGTGAAAGATCAATGGTAGTTGACCTTGACCAAACAGACCCAGAAGGTTGGGTAGAGGGACAACACGTATTATTTGATAATCCTACAGACTCAGTAGTTTGGGAAGTTCAAATACGTGACTTCTCAATTGATGATTCATCAGGTGTAAGTGATGCTAACCAAGGTAAATACTTAGCATTTACTGAAAGTGGCACAAAATTAAACGGCACAGACGATATAGCAACTTGCGTTGATTATTTAGTTGAGCAAGGCGTTAATGCTGTTCACTTAAACCCAGCTTATGACTTTGGTTCTGTAGATGAAACAAAACTTGACACACCACAATACAACTGGGGTTATGACCCTATAAACTACAACGTACCAGAAGGCTCGTTCTCATCTGACCCATACAACGGCGAAGTTAGAATTGAAGAATTTAAAGCAATGGTACAAGCTTTACACGATAGAGGAATATCTGTAATTATGGACGTTGTTTACAACCACACATATTCAACAGACTCTTCTTTCCAAAACACAGTTCCAAACTACTATTACAGAATGGACGGTAGCACATTCTTAAACGGTAGTGGTTGCGGTAACGTTATGGCTACAGATAAAACAATGTATAGAAATTACGTTATTGATTCAGTAGAATACTGGGCAAATGAATATAATATTGACGGTTTCCGTTTCGACTTAATGGGTTGTATGGATATTACAACTATGAACGAAATTAGAGACGCACTAGACGAAATTGATTCAAGAATTTTAGTATACGGCGAACCATGGATGGCTGACTGGGGCGGCGGTAATGGTATCTCAGACAGCGAAGCTTGTATTATGGCAAACGCATCTAAAGTTGATGATAGAATATCAATGTTTAGTGATAAAATTAGAAACGCTTTAAAAGGCGGTACTAATGATGCATCAAAAGGTTATATCAATGGTCTAACAACAGTTACATATGATGTTATAGCTGGTATGATGGGTGGTGCAAGTACTACTTTTGGTGCTTGGTCACAAAGTCCATCACAAACAATTACATATAACTCAGCACATGACAACTTAACACTTTGGGATAAAATTGTAATGGCTAATGGTGGTAGAGATTACGATACTACAAACGCAAGCTACATTGACCAAAATAAACTTTCAGCAGCTATAGTTTTAACTTCTCAAGGTATGCCTTTCTACCTAGCTGGTGAGGAATTTGCAAGAACAAAATATGGCGATCACAACAGTTATATGTCACCAGACAGCATTAATAAAATGGACTGGACAAGAGTTGAAACTTATAACGAACTAGTACAGTATTACAAAGGTTTAATGGAAATCCGTGCTAATTATTCTCCTATGAGAGATGGCGGAATGACTTCAATCAACGGTTCATGGGTTGAAACAAACGGAAGTGCAATTGGTTACACTCTACAAAACAAACTACCAAATGCAAGTAATGAATGGGGTACAGTTGCCGTTTTAACTAATAACAATTCAACTTCAAAAACTGTTACATTAAAATCACAAACTACATTACCATCAAGTTGGGTAGTAGTTGCTAATGGTGATAGTGCAGGTCTTGAAAGTCTTGGAACAATTAGTGGTTCAAGCATTACAATACCACCTATGACAGCTATGGTTTTAGTTGATGCATCAACATATGATAGATTAGTAGTAGAAGAAACAGAATTTAAAACAATTACAGTAAATCATATCGACAGTGCAACAGAAGAAATCTTAAAAACAACTACAAGTAAATACGAAGTAGGCTCAACTTATAGAACACAAGCAGATACAGATATACTATTTGACTATAACTTAGATAGAGTAGAGGGTTTAGCATCAGGTACAGTTACACAAGATGCTACAGTAAATTACTACTACACAAGTGACGGTACAGAAAGCTACACATTAACAGTTAAATATCTAAGCCAAAGCGGTCTTGCTTTAGCAGAAGAAACTACTCAAAAATTAAAAGATGGTTCAGATTATAGCGAAGAGCATAAAACAATTACAGGCTATGAACTAGATACAACTAAATTACCAAACAATACAAGCGGCTCAATTTCAGCAAACACTACAATTACTTATGTGTATAAAGAAACATTAACAGACCCACTAAAAGTACATTATTATAACAGCAATAACTGGTCTACACCTCATATGTATACATATGATGATTCAAACCCAACTGTTGAACTACTAACAGGAGAATGGCCAGGTAGCCCAATGACATCTGAGGGCAACAACTGGTACACATATAATGAACTTTCAGTAGCTCAAGCAAAAGTTATGTTTACAAATGGTGCTGCAAGTAGCACAGAGCAAGATCCAGGACAAAACCAACCAGGTTATGCTGCAAGTGGTGAAGTTTGGATTCAAAACGGCGAAATCGCATTTAATTCAAAAGTTGTTGTAAGTTACATCAATACAGCTGGCGAAAAAATTGCTGATGATGTAATTATTGAAGGCAGTAGAGTTACTTCAAAAGATACATACGCTACAGAAGGTATTTTAGAAGAAGGCGAACCAGTAGCTATTTTAGGTAAAGCAACAGGTAGCTGGAGTGTTAATACTGAAAATGTAGTTTACATTTATGATGCAGGCCCAGTTGGAGCAACATATATACTAGGTGATGCAAACGCAGACGAAAAAATTAGCCTTGCTGATGTATTAGATATACAAAAACATATTGGCGAAATTTCAATATTAGACGGAATAAAATTATTTGGTGCTGATGTTGACGGAAGTGCAACAGTAACAGTTGTTGATGCACTAAATATCCAAAAATACTTAGGTCAAATACCAACAGGATTTGATATTGGAGAAATTAAAACTTTATTTTAAAATCAATTAAATAAGTTTTATAATTAATCTTAAAGACGACATCATGGCTTTTAGCTATGGTGTCGTCCAAGTTTAAATGTATTTACAAGAAAAAAAGATATTGTATTGTTCCGTAAAGCGGTAAATATTATTCCGCAAACGTTGATATTGTTCCGATGAAATGGTATAATATTAAAAAATGGAGTGATTGAAATGTACATTACAGCAAAGCAGGCATCTGAAAAATGGGGGATATCAGATAGAAGAATAAGAAGTCTATGTGCTAGTGGTAAAATAGATGGAGCTATTAGAGAGGGTGGAGCATGGAAAATTCCACAAACAGCAAAAAAACCTACTGACGGCAGAATTAAGTCAAATAAAACTTTGTTAGAACTTATAGACGAAAAGAAAAAAATACTTGACACAAAACGCCCATTAACAACAGGCGAAGTGCAAAGATTAAATGAGCAATTTATTATAGAATACACATATAATACTAATGCGATTGAGGGAAATACATTAACTCTTAGAGAAACCGACATGGTTTTAAGAGGTCTTACCATAGATAAAAAACCATTAAAAGACCATATGGAGGCAGTTGGGCATAAGGAAGCATTTGAATTTATAAGTACACTTGTTAAAGAAAAAAAAGAACTTACACAAACTGTAATTAAACAAATACATTACCTAGTTTTGGCTGACAAAAAAGAGGATAGAGGAGTTTATCGAAGAGTGCCAGTTAAGATAATAGGGTCAAGCCATACACCACCTCAACCTTTTTTAATTGAACCTAAAATGGAAAAACTAGTAAGTGATTATTTAAATAATGAAGAACATATAGTTTCAAATTTAGCACGTTTCCATATTGAATTTGAAAGTATACACCCATTTATAGATGGCAACGGCAGAACGGGTAGATTACTAGTAAATTTTGAATTGATGAAAATGGGATACCCACCAATTGATATTAAGTTTACCGATAGAATTTTATATTACAACGCATTTGAAGAATTTCATAATAAAAATAACATAAAATCTATGGAAAATTTATTTGCAAGATATATAAATGAACGTTTAGAAATGTATTTAAATATTTATGGTAATATTTAAATAGTTGTAACAGAAACTTTATAAATAAATTCTTGTAAAATCTCCTTAAATATGATATCATTTTAATATAAAAAATTAAGGTGGTAAAAACAATGGATATAGTAGTAGAGCAAGTAGTAAAAAAAGGTAAATCAATACGTGATTTAATTATAAAAATATGCATAATTATAATTACAATGGCAATTCCATTTTTATTTTATGCAATAGCACAACTTACAGCGTTGAATTATTTTGTAATAGTAGGAATTTTTGTGTTTTTATTCGGTATTTATGGTGCGTGGTATTTTATAGTTTCATTAAAATTAGAATATGAATATTGCGTTACTAATGATGATTTAACTATAGATAAAGTAATAGCAAAAAGAAGAAGAAAAAACATGATAAGCATAAACATTAAAGATATTTACGAACTTGTAAAAGTTGATGATGAAAACTTAGATAAAAGAAAGTATGATAAATACATATTTGCAAATTCTGAAATTTCATCTGAAAATGCATATGCTTGCTCATTTAATAGCAAAAAATATGGTAAATGTCTTTTAATATTTGAACCAAACGAAAAAATATTAAATGCAATGAAACATCACTTGAAAAAAGATATAATTTTAAAAATATTTTATAAAAGATAAACTTATTAGGATATAGGATAACTATGTCCTATATTTTATTTAGGAGGTTTTTAATTTGAAAATTTTATCAAAAGACCAAATGAGAGAACTAGAGAAAATTGCAGTTGAAAACGGAGCTACCTATTTTTCGTTAATGGAAAAAGCAGGTCAAAATGTAGCAAAAACATTAATTGAAAAAATGAACGCAAAAAGAGGCGATAAAGTATCTATACTATGTGGCAAAGGTAATAACGGTGGCGATGGATTTATTGCAGGCATACATTTAAGAGATTTTGGTATAGATGCTCAAATAGTGCTAGTTGAAGAAGACCCAAAAACATCAGACGCTATACACGCACTTGCAAAATCTGCGTATTCAAAAGTTCCTATATGGAGATTTTGGGAAGTTTCTAATGTAGTTTATGACAAAATAAGACAATCAGATTTTATAATAGATGCAGTATATGGTATAGGATTTAGAGGAGAACTTAACAGTAAAATAAAAAATCTTATTGAATTTTGCAATTTGAATAATAAAAGGATATTATCAGTAGATATACCAAGCGGAGTAGAGTGTGATAGTGGAGAAATTTTTTCTACAGCGTTTAAATCAGAAATGACAATTTCATTTTCAACATTAAAACCAGCACATATACTTTATCCAAGTGTTGACTTTTGCGGTCAAACGATAGTAAGCGATGTTGGAATAGATAAAAATTTAGTAGAGTGTTTTCCATGTCTATATAAAACAATTGATAAAATAGATGTTCAAAATTCACTGCCTAAAAGAGAGATATCGGCTCATAAAGGAAGCAATGGCACGCTTATGACAATATGTGGTAGCTACTTTATGTCAGGTGCTACAATTATGTCTATAAAATCAGCACTTAGAAGTGGCGTAGGGCTTATAAAAGCTGTTATTCCTGAAAAAATTTATAATACACTTGCACAAAGTGTGCATGAATGTATCTATATACCAGTTAATGGTGGAAGTGACAAAACTTTTAACTTAAATCAAGCTGACTATATTTTAGAAAACATGGAAAATGTAAATGCAGTTTTAATTGGTTGCGGAATTTCTCAAGAAAGCGGAGTTGATGAGTTTGTATATAAAATAATAAAGTCATCAAAAAAACCATTAATTATAGACGCTGATGGAATAAATGCAATTGCTAAACATATAGATGTATTAAAAGAAGTGTACACGTCTGTAATACTAACACCACACCCAAAAGAAATGGCAAGGCTTTTAGGTGTAACGGTTGCAGAGATACAAAGTAATAGGATAAAATATGCTAAAGAATTATCAATAGCCTATAAGGTGATAACAGTGCTAAAAGGTGCAAAAACTGTTGTATCAAATGAAGTTGGCGACGTTTTTGTAAATTTGAATGGCAATAGTGGAATGGCAAAAGCAGGTAGTGGTGACGTTTTAGCAGGTATAATATCATCGCTTGTGGCACAAGGAATTAACACATTTGACGCTACAAAGGCTGGAGTATATATTCATGGTTTAGCTGGTGATATAGCAGAAAATGAAATAGGTAAAACATCAATGTTACCTACAGATATTATAGATAAATTACCGCAAGCTTTTAAGAATTTAGAAGAATAAAAATAAACGACGTATAAAACAAATAAAATCAAAAAACAATGATTTTAAGGAGGTGTTTATGCGTCGTTTTCTTTTAATATTAAGTGTAATTTTTACGTTGCTTTTAACTTCATGTAGTGTGATACCTACAGATAAACCGCCATACTTAAATTTTGAGGCTAACATTGAATTTACAGAAAATGAAAAGACATTTAAGTGCAAAATAATAAATACATCTAAAGAGGTAACATCAATATTAATAAATGAACCGACCGAGTTAAAAGGTATTAAATTTGAATGGTTAGGAGATGAATATAAAATTGAATATGGGAAGCTAAAATGTATAAGTACAGTGGAATATTTACCGATAAACTCATTTGCAAGTGCTTTAGTAGATGTGTTAAATTGTAGCCACATTGAAGAACTTACAATTAAAGAAAGTAAAGAAGATGAAACTATATATCAAGGAAAAAGCCAAAATGGAGTATTTAACATAACTACCGATAAAGAAAATGGAGCGATAAAAAATATTGAAATAAAAAATTTGAATTATAATTTTAAATTTAGCGATATTACATTATTATAAATAAAAATTTAAATAAGTAGGTGTGTTTATGAAGATAAAAAAAGTATTACAATGTTTTTTATGCATTTTACTTACACTAAGTATGTATTTTGTTTCACCGCAGAAAGTGGAAGCGTTATCACAAGAGGAGATTTTAGCTCCAAGTGCTATTTTAATTGAAGAAAATACAGGGCAGATTTTGTTTGAAAAAAATTCGCATGAAAAACGTGCGTGTGCGTCAGTTACAAAAGTTATGACATTGCTATTAGTTTTTGAAGCGTTAGAAAGCAATAAAATTTCTATGGACGACATAGTAACAACAAGTGAAAAAGCAGCCTCAATGGGAGGGTCTGATATTTGGCTTGAGCCAGGCGAAAAAATGAGTGTTGACGATTTGATAAAAGCAACTGTAGTTGCAAGTGCAAACGATGCAGCAGTAGCACTTGCGGAACACGTAAGTGGAAGTGCAGACGAATTTATTAAGCAAATGAATATAAGGGCAAATGAATTAGAAATGCATGATACAACATTTAAAAATTGTAACGGACTTGATGAAGAGGGACACTTAACGTCAGCGTATGACGTTGCGATTATGTCAAAAGAACTTATAAAGCACGATAAAATATACGATTACACAAGCATTTGGATGGACTTTTTAAGAGGAGAAGACACACAAATAGTTAATACAAATAAGTTGCTCCAAACATATGACGGTATAACAGGGCTTAAAACAGGAACAACGTCACAAGCTGGTAGTTGTATATCTGCAACAGCAAAAAGAGAAAATTTATCGTTGATAGCTGTAGTTTTAGGTAGTGATACAGGAAAAGAAAGGTTTGATAGTGCGGCAAAACTTCTTGATTTTGGTTTTGCGAACTTTGAAACAGTATCACCAGAACTTAAAGAAGAAGTAAAACCAGTTGAGATAATTGGAGGCATGGAAAAGCAAGTTGCAACAACAGTAGACATATCAGGAAATTTTTTAATAGATAAAGGGCAAAAAGAAAACATAAAAAGTGAAATTGTATATTATAGCGAAATAACTGCACCAATAAAAGAAGGTCAAACAGTAGGCAGTGTTACATATACTTTAGGAGAAGAAAAAATAGCCACTTATGAGATACTTGCCCAAAATGAAGTAAAAGAAATATCATTTATAAGCGTTCTTTTATTAATGATTAGTAACTTATTTATTATTTAAAAGTAAATTTGTACGAAATTTTTTAAATCTATCTTGCAAAATGATAATAAATGTAGTAAAATAATTACATAGATAATTTTAAAATAATTATCGAAGAGGGAGGAAATAAAAAGAATGTCTATTAAATTAAATGAAAAACACTTAAAAGGTTTTATAAATGAAGACGAGTTCAAAGGTATAGAAAAGCAGATTAATCTAGCACATACTGACTTACATAATGGCACAGGTCTTGGTAATGACTTTATAGGTTGGGTAACACTACCTACAGATTATGACAAAGAAGAGTTTGCAAGAATTAAAGTGGCTGCTGAGAAAATTAAAAAGAACACTGACATATTTATAGTTATTGGTATTGGTGGATCTTACTTAGGAGCAAGAGCTGCTATTGAGTTTTTAAGCACTCAATATTATAATGACTTAGCACAAGATACACCAAAAATATATTATGCAGGTAACTCAATTAGCTCAACAGCTTTAGCAAAACTTGTTAAAATGTGTGAGGGTAAAGACGTTTCAATAAATATGATATCTAAATCAGGTACAACAACAGAACCTGCAATAGCTTTTAGAGTATTTAGAGAATTACTTGAGAAAAAATATGGTAAAGATGGAGCAAAAGAAAGAATTTTCTGCACAACTGACAAAGCAAAAGGTACATTAAAACAATTAGCAGATACAGAAGGCTATGAAACTTTTGTAGTTCCAGATGACGTAGGCGGAAGATTTTCAGTTTTAACAGCAGTAGGTCTTTTACCAATAGCTGTTAGTGGAGCAAATATAGACGACTTAATGAATGGAGCTAAACTTGCACAACAAGAATTAAGCGAGTCAGATATGTATAAAAATGATTGTTATAAATATGCAGCAATTAGAAATATACTTTATAGAAAAGGTAAATCAACTGAAATACTAGTAAGTTATGAACCAGCATTTACAATGATGTCAGAATGGTACAAACAACTATTTGGAGAGAGTGAGGGAAAAGACCAAAAAGGAATATTCCCAGCATCAGTAGTTTTCTCTACAGATTTACACTCAATGGGACAATTTGTACAAGATGGTACAAGAAACTTATTTGAAACAGTTGTATTATTTGAAAATCCTCAAGAAGAAATAACTTTAGGAACTGACGCTGAAAATGTTGATGGCTTAAACTTCTTAACAGGAAAAACAATGGATTTCGTTAATAGAAAAGCTTTTGAGGGTACAGTTCTTGCACATAATGACGGTGGAGTTCCAAACGTAATTCTATCAGCTGACGCTATGGACGAAAAAACTTTAGGTTACATGATATACTTCTTTGAAAAAGCTTGTGCAATAAGTGGTTATGTTTTAGGAGTAAATCCTTTTGACCAACCAGGAGTTGAAAGCTACAAAAAGAATATGTTTGCACTTTTAGGTAAACCAGGTTATGAAAGTGAAAAAGAAGAGTTAGAAGCAAGACTAAAATAAAATTAAGGCACTTCCACTTAGGTGGTAAATATATAAATCAAGGAGGAAATAAAAATGGTATCATTATTAGTAGGTAAAAAAGGGTCTGGCAAAACAAAAAAATTAATTGCTTTAGCAAATGCAGCTGTACAAAATTCAAAAGGAAGCGTTGTTGTAATTGAGAAAGGTGCAAAATTAACTTATGACGTTTCTCACAAAGCAAGATTAATTGACACAGAACAATATGCAATTTCAGGATATGATATGCTATACGGCTTTATTAGTGGTATTTGTGCAGGAAACTACGATGTTACAGATATTTTTGTAGACTCTACATTTAAAATTTGCGGTAAAGATTATAAAGAGTTAAAAGAATTTACAGATAAATTAAGTAAATTAACAGAAAATAACGAAAGTAATATTGTTTTCTTAATTTCAGCAGATGAACAAGAGTTACCTGAAGATATGTCAGTAACTTGGGAAAAAGTTTGATTTTTAAAAATATAATTTAAAAGCTATCATTAGGTATATAGTTTTCCTAATGATAGCTTTTTCACAATTTTAAATAACATATTTTGGCTCGGTAAAGAATATTTATATTTTGTACTACTATAATTCAAATATAAAGGTTGATATTGCTTTAATTTGAAAAACTATCAATCCATGCAGTTATATCATCATCTCTTGACTCTATATTTTTGCCTAAAAAGTCTTTAACTGCTATTAAATTAGAAGATGAAAGTTTTTTTGAGATTTTCTCAAAAGTTTTTCCTTTATCTCCTAAATGAGAACAGAAAAAAATTATATTTTTGTTCTTTAAATTGTTATTATCTATAAAAGAATTTATTACAGCAGAGTAAGTCCACGCCCAAACTGGTGTGCCTAGCCAAATAGTATCGTAGCTGGAAAGGTCTATAGTGTTTTTAAGTTCAGGGTTAGTTCCAGTTTTAGTTTCAAAGCCACCTCTAACATATACAGTTTTTTTGGTGTATGGTTTAACTAACTCTATTTCAAAAATGTCGCAATTTCTTTTTTTGGAAATTTTTTGAGCTATATATTGGGTTTTGCCTGAAAATGAATAATAAATTACTATTTCTTTCATAATTAAATCTCCTTATTTCTAAATTGAAATGTAGTTTTGCTTATGTATTATATCAAATTTCTGCGTTTTTTTCAAGTTTTTTAATGTAAAATAAATAGAATATTTAAAAAATAAATTGTAAATTTTTTTTTATTTTATTTTTTTAAAAAGTAATGTAAATTTTGAATTAAACGTTAAAAAAGCCTTGCAAAATGCGACTTGAAATGCTATAATAAAGATGAATTTAGTGCATTATACATATAATATGATGTTCGTTTGTTGCAATATGTATAAATGCAATTTCTGTATAGTATGTAGATATTGTATAGTTAATAGCTTTTGTTTAATAAAAAGCAAGTTGTATATATAATTGGCGAGGTGTTTTATTATGGGAGAATTTATTATTTCTTTGATTGCGGTACTTGTTGGCTCATTTATGATATTTTGGATATTAAAAGCCAGCAAAAATAGAAAGATTAACGATATTCAAACAATTATGTGGGTTTTTGGTGCGGTGCTTATCATTATATTAGGTATGTTCCCTCAAATTGTGACATGGGTAGCAGGTGTACTAAATATATTTTGGCCACCAGCTGTAATTGTGTTCCTTTTAATAGTTATTTTATTTATGTTACTATTTAATCAGGCTAAGACAGTGTCAACATTAGGAGATCAAGTGACAGAACTTACTATCCAAGTATCTCTTTTGAAACATGAAAATGAACAATTAAAAAATGCTGAAAAAGAGGAAATGGATAAGGAGTATGTGGAATGAAGATTTTAGTTTGTAGTAAGAACAATAAGTTCTTCTCTATACTGGCTCAAAGGCTACGTGCCGAAAGTCACGAAGTATACCTTTTAACAGGTGAAGATGAGCTAAAAGATAGACATATTACAAACGTTTTCCAAAGATATGATTTTACGTATAGTGACGAAAATGTAATAAAAATCATGAGTAATATTTCTGTAGAAGTTGTAATCATTGCAGGTTACATGGATTTTGAATTACATGATGAAAGTATTCAAAAAAAATCTATAGATTATATCACAGGTATGTCGAACTTAGTATTAAGTGCTAAAAGAGCAGGGATTAAAAGAGTAATTTACTGTTCTACTTATAAAATATTCGAGGGAAACGACGACGAATTTATTGAAAAATATACAAAGTCTATAACATATAGTTTTGATAATGGTGCTTTATCTCAAGTTGATGCTTTTTTAACATCTTGTAGAGATCAAGGCGTTTTTGATGTAGAGATAGTAAGGTTTCCAGAAATATACGGTAACTATGCAAAAGATAATTTCTACGATGACTTTTGTACAAGCATGATAATGGATTATCTTGATGATAAAGATGTTAAGTACAGGCAAGATGCAAAGCATATGGTGTTAAGCGTACAAGATGCTGTACAAGTTCTTATTAATGTATTAAATACTGAGAAAAAAGAAGAGATTTACCATATAGACAGTGAGGTAGTGACTGAAAGAGATGTAGCTGATATTGTTGTTCAGCTAGATAAAAACAGAAACTCAGTTACAGAAGAAACAGTTGTAAAAGATTATAAAAAGCCTTTCCCTTTAAGTGTGTATGAGCCTGATAACTCAAAGCTTAAATTTTCACCTAGATACACAATTGAAGATATTATGCCAGAGCTTTACGAAAACTTTAGCAAGGAAAGACAAAAAACTGTAGTAGAAAAAAATAGAACTTCACTTAAAAAAGTTTTAAGAACATTCCTTGAAACAACAATCTTATTTTTAATAGTAGTAGTACTAGAATATGCAATTTTTACTTTTGCAGAAAATACAAATATAGATTTATATTTAATCTTTGTAATTATTATAGCAGTAGTTTATGGTGTTAGTTATGCAATGTTTGCAACAGCACTCTCGATAGCAGGTAAAATGTTTTTCTTAGTCGCCGGAATTGTCCCGACAAATTCAAATGTTGACTATCAGCTATTCCTTGAAGTATTGCAATTAGTGTTATGTGCAGTTATAGTAGGTCTTATGCGTGATAACTATAAGCGTAAAAACTTTAACCTTGAAGAAATTAACGACTATAACACACAACAAATAGCCGACATTACAAGAATTAACGAAAGTAATTTATACGTTAAAAATATTTATGAAAAAAGAATTGCGTCTTACAATAACAACCTAGGACGTCTATATAACATCATTAGCCAGTTAAGTTTCCTTGATGTTAGAAAAATTATATTCCAAACAGCTAAAGTTGTTAGTGAATTTATCGAAACAGACCACGTTGCAATTTATGTATCTAGTAAAAGATCAAGTTTCTTTAGACTAGGTGCTGCAACATCAGATAAAAGTAGATCTGTTGGTAAGTCTTTATTATTTGAAGAAGAACTATACTTCTACAACTCTCTTGCAAACCACGAAGTTTACATGAACAGAGATTTTAACGAAGAACAACCAACATTTATAACAGCAGTTTACGGTAAAGAAGATAATGTAGAAGCTATTATCATGATATGGGCTATGGGTCTTGAACAAATTAACTTATATCAAAGTTCTTTAATATCTATTTTAAGTAGACTTGTTGAAAAAACAATGAACAGTGCGTTACAATATGAAGATTTGTATTTTGAAAGCTCATATATTGACGGCACAAGAATTATGACTATTGAGGCTTTCAAAGAAAAACTTGCAGTACTAGATGAAGGCTCAGAAATGGGACTTGTAAGTTATACAGTACTAAAAACAGATGTACCTAAAGATATTAATATTAAAGACATATTCCCACAAGTAGAAAAACTAGTTAGGGATACTGACTATATAGGCAGTGATATGGTAGACATCTACGTTATCTTGTCTAACTCAGATGAAAGCGATGCTCATTTCGTTCTTAACAGATTTATTAAAAATGAATTACCTACAAGAATTATTACTAAAAATGATGTTATGACAGAAGGCGAAGGACTAGAAAGCTTCCAAGCGGCTCAACTCCCTGAAGAAGTTGTTGATCTTGCAAGTTTTGGAATAGCACAAAAAGTAGCTACAGATAATGCCGTGGAAGAGAAAGAACAAGAAACTAAGGCAGAAAAAGAAGTAGTTAAAGAAGAAAAATCAGAAGCTTTTGATGATATCGAAGAAATAGCTGATCTTGAAGAAGTAGAAGAAGATATAGATATGATGTCATCACTTGATGAATTTGGTAATGTTGAAGAAATAGCAGATCTTGAGGATATACCTGGTGTTGAAAGCGATTTTGCAGACGAAACATTACAAGAAATTCAAGACGAAAGCGAATTAAGCTTTGAAGATGAAGAAAACTTGAAAGAAATTGAAAAACTAAACAGTTCAGTTCAAGAAGAGATGGAACCTCTAGTAACAGAAGAACAATATGCACATTTTGAAGAATTAGAGGCACTTACAGATATTGAAACTATATCAGACGAACAATGGTTTGACGATATGGAAAGCATCGAAGCACAACCAGTAGTTGAAGATGTAGAGGAAGTTGAAAGCATACAAGCAGATGACTTAAAAGACGACATTGTTGAGATTGATGGAATTTTAGACATTGACGAAGTTGTAGAAAAAGAAATGCTTTCTTATTTAGAGTTAGAAACTGAACCTACAGAAATAGAAAATATTGAACAACTAACAGATATCGAAGAAGTTGCTATGCTCGAAGAACTTGCAGATATCGAAGAAGTAGTTGAGCTAGAAGAACTTGCAGATATCGAAGAAGTAGTTGAGCTAGAAACACTTGCAGATATCGAAGAAGTAGCTGAATTAGAAGAACTAGCAGAGCTTGAAGAAGTTGTATAACTTGAAGAGCTAATAGAAGTTGAAGAATTTGCAGAACTTGAAGATTTAAAAGAAGCACCACAAATTGAAGAACTTGATGAGTTGAAAGACGATAGCAAGTTATTAGAGAATAAGGTGCAAAATCCTAAAGACACTGGAAATGAAAAAAAAAATCAGGACTTCTGGAGAACACAAAAAGTCGAAGAAACAAAAACAGCAGGAAAAACAGAAGAAAATGATTCAAGCGAAGATACAGAAGAGGAAGAGGAGAAGATAGAAAACCTTCTTGATTTTTCTAAAACAACTCTATGGGGAATAGAAGAAGTTTCGCATAATGAGGAATTATGGGGAATAGAAGAAGTTGGAGAGCTTGAAGAATTTGCTGAAATTGCTCAGTTAGAAGAAGTTGTAATTACTGATGAAATCGAAGAATTGCCACAAGGGGAAGAAATGATGAATACATCAGGAAAAAAAGACGATATCAATTCAAGTGATTTTTGGGATATTGGAGAAATATTAGAAGATGAAGAAATTCCAGAAATTGAAGAACTAGAAGAGGTTTCAGAGATTGAAGAACTAGAAAAAGTTGCAGAGATTGAAGAACTAGAAGAAATTTCAGAGATTGAAGAACTAGAAGAAGTTGCAGAAATTGAAGAACTAGAAGAAGTTGCAGAAATTGAAGAACTAGAAGAAATTTCAGAGATTGAAGAACTAGAAGAAGTTGCAGAAATCGAACAACTAAAAGAAACACCAGCAATAAGCGATATTGAAAATTTTCTAGACTCTTTTGATGACGAAGAAGTGTTATCAATTGAAGAAAAAGAAGAGGAAATTCCGCTACAATTAGAATTTGAAGAAGATACAGTAGAAATATTTGATTTAGAAACAATCGATGAGGATATTGTAGAACTTTCAGAAGTTGATGATGTTCAAGAAGACGCAGAGTTTAATTATGAAGATAGATTTGCACAAGATGATGAAGTTTTTGAGTATATTGAGGACTTTGAAGAAAGTGATGAGTTTATCGAAGTAAATATTGAAGATATCAAAAATAATGATGCTTCAAAAGTACAAAATAATAACTCTGAGGATACACAAGTTTTCACAGTTAAAGATACTGAAAATATAATAGTAGAAGACTATGAAAATGTAGAGGAACTTGAAGAGAGCGAAGACGTTGCTGATGATGAAATCGAGTTTGATCAAGAAGTTGAAGAAGATTTTGAAGACTTTGAAGAAGACTTAGAAGAAATGGAAGAGCTTTCAGAGTTAGAAGAATTGCAGCAAGATGGCGAAATAGAAGAAATGGAGCAACTTGCACGCTTGTTAGCTATGGCTGAAAAAGGAGAACTTCAAGACTTATTAGAAAAAATTAGTAAAGTTCAAAAAGCTACAAAAGATAAAAAAGACAAAAAAGATAAGAAAGATAAGAAAGATAAGAAAGATAAGAAAGATAAAAAAGGCAAAAAAGGTAAAAGCAAAAAAGATAAAAAAGGTAAAAAATAATAATTACTAGTTTTAAAAAGAAAATGTTAGAAGATAACGAAGAGGCAATTGCAAAAAGGAGATAATGGTTTTGACTGAGATTATTATTGTACTAATTATTAATACTATTATAGCTATTCTATGTTTAGTTTTATATATAGTAAAAAAAGACAAAAGAAGAGGTATTGCGTGTGCAGTGTTCATTTTTGTAACACCAGCAGTAGGAATTTTATGTCTTTCAATGGCTTTACTATATAATGCGATTTTCTATAGAAAAACTGGGCAGGAGCTTAGTATAGAAGAGCTTAGCATGAGCGAAGAGCGTGTGAAAGAAGTAGTAGATATAGACGTACGACAAGAATCAGATAAAATCCCTTTAAAAGAAGCTATGCTAGTTACAGATAGAAAAAGTAGACGTAAAGTTTTACTTGATATCTTAAAAAGACAGAAAGATGATAGCGTATTACAAATGATTAAAGAAGCTACACAAGATGAGGATACAGAAGTATCTCACTACGCTATCACTTTTATAACAGACTATATAGCTAAATTTAGGGAAAAAGAAGAAGCGGCGGCTAAGCTTTTAGAAGAATATCCAAGTGTTGAAACAAGGATAAAATACATAAAATGCTTATGCGAAATTTTAAGTCCGGGCTTTTTTACTGATTATGAGCAAGAAAAATACATTTATACATTAGATGAGCAAGTAGCGATTTTAAGGGAAGAAGACAAAAGACTTGTTACAGGAACAATTTTGTCAAATATTATTAAAATGTGGTATGACCTTGACAATATTGAAAAAGTACATGAGTATGTTCTTTTTGCAAGGCAAATATGCGACACAGACTTAAAAGCTGTAAAAATCTGTTTAAAATATTATTATAAAACTCAAGATAGAAAAGAGTTTGCTAAACTTTTAAATGAACTTAAAGGTTCTGCACTTGATGTTGACAGTGAAGTGCTAGACTGGATTAGATTTTACAACGCAGTTTAATATATAACATAGCTAATGTGCAAAGCGATGTTATATATGTGTAATTATAACAGACAATAATATAGAGTATATCAAAATTATAGCTAAATGCATATTTGTATATAGCTATATTATTGTATTACTGTAAAAATTTATATTAAAAAATGATTAGGAAAATTAATATTTAAATTTTGATAAAATAAACGTAAGTTTACTTAAAAGATTTGCATAAATTTTATTTTTTCAAAATTTAAATCAGCGAAGGAAGGTAAAACATTGAATAGAGATAAAGCAAAATTAAAA
>CAYJFG010000020.1:2940-24471 GCA_964369305.1 uncultured Eubacteriales bacterium | reverse complement strand
TTACACAACCAATGCCCTCAAATTTATACATTACCTCACTTCTACCATTGAATTTATTATGTGAGAACTGTCTTTCAAATTCGTCAAGTAAACATTTACTTATATCGTTTGATATATTTTGTTCCTCAAGTTTTTGTGTTAATACTTTTTGATTATTAATACTACTATCAAAATGTAAATAACCGTTTATATCACGATTAATAATTCCTGAAATTGGCTCTATATCAAGTGAAAATTTATTTTTGTCATAGAATTTTTTAGTCATTTTAACAGGATATAAAGTGTGGCACTTTAATTTTTCGCTGTATAGTTCATCTTTCATACCCTCTACTAAATTACAAACCTCATAAGCACTTAAAAGTCCACTACCTATAATTGCCGATTGACCCTCTAACATCATTTTCATTGGTGATACGCTAAAGTCATCATTTAAAAGATTGTAACTTGAATAAGTAGTAGTCTTGTTTTCTAAAATAGTGTAATTAACTGCATTTTTTGCACTACTGATTAGCTTTTCAATAACCTCTTTATTAACTAAAACTTTTTTACTCATTCCATTTTTATAGTAGTCATTGCGGTACTCACTAAAAGCATACCCCATAATATCAAGCAGTGTTTTTTCATTGCCTTTATAATTATTATCATACTTTTGTAAAGCTGATTTTATATCTATTAGCCATTTATAAACATTTTCACTTATATAAAATTCTTTTGTTTCAACTGAGAAATTACTTTTTAAAAAATCTAAATACGCATTTAAATGGTATACAGTTACCATTGATAAGCCAATTCCTACAATAGCGTTGTTTGCGTCGTTCCACTCTGGGCGTTGAGCGTTCATCCATATGCCACCGCCTACTAGTAGGTTAGATAATTTAGATAAAAGCACAACTAGTAATTTTTCAGCAAGAGTGACTGTTAGAACTTCCTCATCTTTTAAAATAAGTCTTGCGTCACTTCCAAAAGTTTTTTCAAGTTCCTCAATTTTGTTATCTTTTTCAAAGTCAAAGTAAATTGTATTTTTACTATCTTTTAAAATACTGTCGTAATCAGCTATAACATAAGGCACGTTTGCATAACAGAAATTATCGTAATTAAGCATTTGCTTTAATCTACTTGGGAAATGTTTATTAAGCCCCTCTAACAATCTTAAAAGATATATTACTTGGTGGTCGCCCCAATAACCTAAACCGCCAAATGGATTTTCTGGTTCTGGTTTTTCCCAATCTATTCCTTTTGTGTTTATTCGGTAAGGGTTGTATCCATCAAATGTAGATGCATTTACAAATTTTGTAACCATATTTTCAAAGTAACAAGTGTATGATTATCCTAATGCTTCCCAGTTTTGGAAAATATCTCTCCAGTTTCCCTCATAGTTAATTACTTTTTCGCCATTTTCGCCCTTAATTTCTATATTAAATTTATTCCATGGTCTTGATGGGTCACCGTGTCTTCTTGAAAAAGTAAGTGGCATATATTCTAGTGCTAATCTATAAAGTGTTTTATCTTCTTTTGCTACTTCTTTAAGCTCAATAATTGTTTCGCAATTTTTTATTTTTGAAAGCACACTTTTATTTTCTAAAGCTTTTTTATTTCTAATTTCTACAAACTTTACAAAATCGCTATAATCAAAGTTGTAGCCGTCGCTAAATATACCACCTCTCATACAGTTGTAAAGTGTATTTAAATAATGAGTTGCACACGCTACTTTGTCGTTTGTGTCTTGTATACCGTCTGACTTTTTAACAATTTCTATAATATCGTTTGTACCTTTTTTTACATCTTCAAATATGTCGTTAAATTCGCCAATTTCAACAAATTTATAAAGGCTTTCTATATCACAGTGATTATATCCATTATCTAAAACAAAAGAATACTCTAGCTCCTCATTTTGCATAAACTCTTTTGTATAAGTGATATAGTATGCTGATTTAGTTCCGTAGCTGTCACGGTTTAATTCCTCTAAATTTTTGTTTACAAAAGCTTTTATAGCATCTGGATTTAGGTATACATCTTTGCAATTTAGAGTATTGAACGCAACATTGCATTTTAACATTTCCTCAGCGTTTGGTGTATCGTTTATATGTGTAGTAAGCGAATACAACGCAAGGTTTTCCCCTACAAGTTCTGCCGCCTTATATGCATCTGCAAGTGTTGAAGAGTTTGCTTGTAAACCTTCATCAACACCGTAAGGCATTATATTGTTAAGCCGGTCTATCACTTCAACTACTGCATTATTACCTAGGTTTTTTATTGTAGAACTTTTTATAAATCCATATTTTTCGCTACTCTCATACTTGTATGAATATGTCAATTTTAAATCGTGGTTAATCTCTTCAAAAATAACACTGTTCGCATAACAAGATTTATAAATATTACGTGTCACATTATAACTAAGAGTTAAACTCTGCTCAAATGGTTGCCACAACTTTTCCCCTACTCTTATAACAGTTTTTGACCCTGTTTCATAATCAAGTGCAAGTTTATCATCAGTTACATATGGAAATATATTTCCACTTGAGTTTTTTCTTCCTGCTGTAATTCCACCATTTGAAGATACAAAAATCCAAATATCGTTTGAAGATGGAACTACTATAAAAAATGGTTTAAGATTATTAAAATTTTCTATCTTATAATACTCTACACCATTAATAGTAACAAAATTATCTGTATTGCTCATATTATCGCCCTTTCCATTTTATTTTACTCTGCTAACTTTTAAGGAGTTCATAACCATACCGCCCTCACCAAAGAACAAATCTACATATACATTTATACTTGCATACATATCAAATTCCACATGGTAATTGCCTTTATTTGCACCTTTTAAAGAAACTGTACCCATATTTTGACTATTTACCGATACAGTCATTGGTACTTGTGCTAACTCTGGAGCATCTGCGTATAGTTCAAAATCTAGTGCATATCGTCCGTTTTGTTTCATCGCTAAGTTAAATTTATTGAGTACACCTCTTGTTGTATTGAAAGATGTACAATCTATATTAGTATCTGTAAATACTTCAAAATCTCCTACATCATGAATTTGAATTGATGTATTTTTAGGCACATTTATGCAATTAACTTCTGTTTTTTCTTTACTGCAATTAAATCTAAGTAGTACGCTTAAAATATTTTTAGCAGTTCTTACTAGGTCATATCGTGTTAAGTTACCTTTTAAAAGTTCTGTTTCGCTGTTATCTTCTAAAGCATTTTGTTCACTGTTCATAGTAACCATATACACATCATTTTGAGATATAATCATGCTTGCAGTATCATTAATTGTTGCAAACTCTCTTTCTTTGTTCATAGTTGCCCACCAGTCTGTCATTACAACGCCGTCATATCCCCAGTCTTTTCGTAAAACTGTTGTATTTAAGTCATAATTTGATGCACAGTGCAAGCAGTTAATTGGGTTGTACGCTGTCATAAGCGAATACGCTTTGCCCTCTTTAACGGCTATTTCAAATCCTTTTAGATATATTTCTCTCAAAGCTCTTTGTGATATTGTAGAGTTTACTATTTTTCTTTCAAACTCCTGATTGTTTCCTGCAAAGTGTTTTATCGTTCCTGTTACACCATATTTATGTAAAGCTTTTAGCTGAGCTGACGCCATTTTTCCACTTAGTAGAGGGTCTTCGCTAAAATACTCAAAGTTTCGTCCGCAAAGAGGGTTTCTATGAATATTCATTCCAGGACCGAGTAATGTATCAATATTATTTTTAACCATTTCTATTGCAACAAACTCCATAAGTTCTTCGCAAGCTTTTTCATTAAACGTTGAGGCAAGTGCTGTACCGTTTGGTATACTCATAGCCATAGTTCCGCTATCCATTCTAATACCAGACGGACCATCTGCACAACACGCTATTGGAATTTTTCTTACTTTATTTAGATTTTTAGTAACACCACCAAAAGCTGACGCTGTACCTGAGGTTACTTTAGGAGAACACATTCCTTCGCCTCTTGTTAAGTGAATAATTTCTAAGTCGCTTAAATCGTTTGCAAATTGCTCAACTGTAATTTCTCCACTTTTCACCATATCAAAAGTGTAATTATTATCTGTTTTAATTAAATCGTTTTTCTTATTGTCAATTATTCTATCATAAACATTATAACTTCTTGTTGGTGCTTTTTTGTAAATTTTTGAATACTTCCCATTTTCAAATGAGCTTTCCAATCTTTTAAACTCATCAATAGGAGCTAATGCGTCATTTACTTTTTCAACTATTACAAGTTCATCTAAAGTAAATGCACCTGCAACTTTTGTATTTAGTGAGTCAAACCCTATATGGAAAGTGTATTGCCCTTTTTCAAGAACAAATGCACAAGCGTTTTCATCAAAACTTGCAAAGTAGCTATTTTCAACTACTAACTCAATATCTTGACTTTGCCCTACTTGAAGTTCTTCACTTTTTACAAAAGAACAAAGAACTCTTTGAGGTTTACAAAGATTATCAAACGGTGCAGACGCATAAAGCTGTACTATTTTCTTTCCTTTATAATTGCCTATATTTTTGATAGTAAAGCTAATTCTAACATTACTCTCAAAATAATATAGACTATTTACTGTTATTTCAAAATTAGAATACGATAGAGAATGTCCAAACGGATACAAAATTTTATCTTCACAAAAAGTGTTGAAATATCTATAACCTACAAATATGTCTTCCTTATAAATATTGTTTGTATCACTTCCAAAATTATCGCTTGACGGATAATCTGCAAGTGTTTTAGCTATGCTATCTGGCAATGCACCACATGGGTTTACATCGCCACACAAAACATCTGCGTAACCGTTGCCACTCTCAACGCCACCATGCCATGCAATCATAACGGCGTCTGGATTAAGTTCGTCTATAAAAGACATATCCATAACTCCACCGATGTTTAACATTACAACGCATTTTGTAAAATGTTTTTTTATAAGCTTTAAGTTCTGTTTTTCAGTATCTGATAAGTAGTAACTACCACCTTGAGCTAAGCAGTCTTTATCTTCACCTGCAAGACGTCCTATAACCATAATAGCTATGTCTGAAACCTCACTTGCTTTCTTTACAATATTTTCTGTCAAAGTCATTTCTACTTGTGAAAACGGCTCCATAGCCCAACCTTTTCCCTTGTCAAATGGATTTTCTTTTATAAAGTCCTCATAAATATTTAATAAATCTTTATTTATAGTTCTTTTACTACTTATTCCATCTACAATGCTAACTAGGTAAGGGATATTTACCATACCACCTGAACCTGTTCCACAGTAATAGGTTTCAATTTGCGACCTACCAAACAAAGAAACTTTTTCTTCTTGTTTTATTGGTAGAGCATTATCATTTTTTATAAGCACGCATGATTCTGCACAAATTTGTCTTATTTTTTCTTTATACTTTTTGTAATCAAGTGTATACATAATGGCATTCTCTTTCTAAATTTATTATTGTGGATTGTGACATCTAATAAACTGACCCTGCGAAATTTCTTTTTCTTGTGGCATTTCTTTGTGGCACTTATCAGTAGCGTAAAGGCATCTATTCTTGAATGGGCAGCCTAAACTTTCTGGTGTCCACATTGAAATTTCGCTTTCTTCATTTATTTTTACTGGCAATTCCACTTCGTCTTCTCTTTCTGGGTCTGGAGCGGCTGCTACTAGTAGTTGAGTATATGGGTGTCGTGGGCTAATAATAACTTTGTCAACGTCGCCATATTCTACAATATGTCCTGCATATAAAACAATTATTCTATCTGCAAAGTATCTAGCTGTTGCTATGTCGTGAGTAATATATATAAACGATTTTTTATACTCTCTTTTTAAATCATTCATCAAATTTAAAACACCTAAACGTATTGAAACGTCAAGCATTGATGTAGGTTCGTCGGCAAAAATTACTTCTGCACCAGCTGCTAAAACACGTGCAATATATGCTCTTTGCTTTTGCCCACCTGAAAGTTGGTGTGGATATTTAACTCCTTGTTCATATGCTGGTGTTAGTCCTACCATTTCTAACGCTTCATCAATACGTTTTTGCATTTCTTCCTTTGTGCCTTTGTGATATAATTTAACTGGTCTTTCTAAGTGATAATATATTGAGTGCAGAGGGTTTAAAGCTGAAAATGGGTCTTGAAAAATCATTTGAGCTTTTTGTCTGTACTCTTTCAATTTAGCACCTTTTAATTTATGAACATTATCATTATTAAAAGTCATTGTACCGCTAGAAGGTGTGTGAAAACGCATTGCAATACGGCATATTGTAGATTTACCACAACCTGATTCACCAACTACTGCTAAAGATTCACCCTCATATAAGTCAAACGATACATCATTTAAAGCCCTTAAAGTCTTAGATTTTGATAAAATAGATTTTCCACTAACTGAGAAGTCCATCGTTAAATTTTTAGCACTAAAAACTACTTTTTTCTGTTTCATAATGTTAGTCCTTTCTCTAATTCACTTTTTGAGCTTCACTTGTAAGCGGATTGTGACAGTAATAAAAGTTTGAGTTTTCCTCTGTTTTTTTAGGGTCTGTCTTTTCGCACTTATCGCATCTGTTGAAACATCTCTCATAAAATCTGCAACCATCTGGAATATTTTTTAAATCCAGCGGAGAACCTTTTATTCCCTCCATATACTCAATTTTACCTTGTAGTGATGGGAAAGAATTTTTAAGCCCGAATGTATATGGGTGACTTGGTGCTTTTAATATCTTTTTAGTGTTTGCCTTTTCAACTATTTTACCTGCATACATTATTGCTACATTGTCGCAAAACTCCATCATAAGGCTGATGTCATGTGTAATAAATAAAATAGAAAAACCAAACTCCTCTTTTAATTTGTATATTCTTTTAAGTATATCCCTTTGAACAACTGTATCTAGTGCTGTTGTTGGTTCGTCTAGTATTAATAGTTTTGGGTTAAGTGCTAACGCCATTGCAATTACAGCACGTTGACGCATACCGCCTGAAAATTGGTGTGGATAATCTTGCAATCTTTCTTTTGGAATACCAACTAAAGCTAAAAGTTTTTCGCTTTTTTCACGAGCTACTGCTTTATTCTTTGTAATTCCATGAAATTTAAAAATCTCATAAAACTGAACTTCTAATGTTGATACAGGGTTTAAGCAGTTCATTGCAGATTGAAAAACCATGCTTGTATCTTCCCAACGGAACTTTTGCAAACGTTTTTTATCAAACTTTAGTATATCCTCACCATTAAATAGTATCTCTCCATGAGAAATAATAGCTGGTGGTTTGTGTAATCTCATAAGAGAATATGCAATTGTTGATTTACCACAACCAGATTCACCTGCAAGCCCTAAGCTTTGTCCCTCTTCAATTTTAAAACTCACATTATCAACGGCTCTAACGTATGAACCGTCACCAGTAATATAATCTACACATAAGTCTTTAACTTCAATTACAGTAGCCATTATTTTGCCCCCTGACTTACAGATTTATCTTTTTTAATTCTTTTAAGTTCTATTTTTCTAGCTTTGTAGTAGCTTTTCATCATTTTTTGTGCTTTTAATTTTGGGTTAGATACTTCATCTATTGCGTAGTTTACTAAAGTTAGTCCCATACCAACTAGAACAAGACCTATAATAGCACCTACAACCTCAAAGAAGTAACCACTTTGGAAAGCACCTGTATTTCTTGCGTTGTAAAGAATTGTTCCCCATGTTACAGATAGTGGGTCACCAAAACCTATAAACTCTAAAGTTGCGTGAGCCATAATTGAATAAATTAAAGTTCCTACAAACGCTGAAGAAATTATTGATAACATATTTGGCATTATTTCAAAGAATAGTATTCTAAATTTGTTTTCGCCTAAAGTTTCGGCTGAGCGTACAAAATCTCTATTTCGTATACTCATTGTTTGAGCTCTTAGTACTCTGGAGTTCCACGGCCATGAGGTAAAACCAATAATTAAACTTATAAGCAGTGGCGACACGCCGTCTTCCATCATCGAAGCTACTATGAGCAGTAATACAATGTTTGGTATAACCATAACTACATTAGTTATCATACTAACTACTGAATCGTATTTGCCACCGATATATCCGGCACTTATTCCTACTACCATGCTAAGTAAAGTAGTTATAGTTGCTGCAAGAAGTCCAACTATAAGAGATTGTCTACCTCCGTATAATGTTTGGGCGAACACGTCACGCCCTAACCTTGTTGTACCTAAAATATGTTCGCTACTTGGTGGTTCGTGATATGCATCATATCTATAAAGTGGGTCATGTGATGTAAACAAAAATGGAAACATCGTCATTACAAGCACAACAAGTATAAAAATTAGTCCTATTGTAAATCTAGGGTTACCCTTTAGAAATTTTAATGTACGGGAAAATCTTGTACCTTTTTTCATTGTTATTTTCTCCTTTCAATTTTTAAAATTTGCTAATATCTAATTATTAGCTTATTACTTTCTTTTATTTGCTACTTTGTCGTCTTGTTCTAGGGTCTAGGAACAATATCGCAAAGTCTGCAATTATATTTGCAGAAAGCATTAAAATTGTAGTCATTAAAAGTATTCCTTGCATTAAAGGATAGTCCCTATTGCTTATAGCAGAAACCATAACACTTCCAAGTCCTGGATAGTTAAATATTTGTTCAATGATAAGTGAACCGCCTAGTAATGAACCTATTTGCATAGCAAGTGTTGTTATAACTGGTAATAAAGAGTTTCTAGCTGCGTATGAGAACATTATCTTTTTCTCTGGCAAGCCTTTCGCTATTCCCATTGTGATGTAGTCATCGCCTAGTTGGTTTATCATATTGCCCCTCATACCCATAATACCGCCAAGCCCTGTTATAACAATTGCGGTTATAGGTACAAATGCATGATAAAGCACGTCTTGTATATACTCTATTGTATTTGCTGGTTCAAACAGTGGAGTTACTGCATATCCTAGTGGGAATAATCCTGTATAACATAACGCAAATAACAATGCTATTGCTGTTACTACTGATGGAATATTAGCTAAAAATTGTCCACCAACAGTCACACCTGTATCAAACGCACCGCCTCTTTTCCAAGCAGCTAAAATACCTAATAAGTTGTTTATAATAAAACCGATAATAAGTGCAATACTCATTAAAAATACGGTCCATGTAAGTCCTCTTGAAACGGCTTCTGTTACTGTAAGTGGGTAGTAGTAAAATGATACTCCCCAATCGCCTTGTAAAATACTACCTATGTAATTAAAATACGATACTATAAGAGGTTCGCTTGAGCTATACCCAAACATTTTTTCAATTGAAGCAATTACGGCTGGATCTATTTTTGATCCACTTTGTGCAAGTTCAGATAAATACATCTGTACAGGGTTACCAGGCATTAAGCGTGGCAAGAAGAAGTTGAGAGTAATAGCTCCCCAAAAGGCGACAGCATAAAACCCTAATCGTTTAAGCATAAATTTCATCGACTCAATCATTCCTTTTCTGTAGATTATTAGTGATAAAAAACATAGGTCACAAACTTTCAAAGCTATTCTTTGGCAGTCTGTGACCTAATTTATAAAGCATAGTATTGAATGTAAGTTTTAGTGTATAGCATATTAACTTTTATAATGTTAAGCTATTCAAAATAAAGTTTTGTTTTTCAGCTCAGAGATTAAACCAAAACTTTATATGACTAAATTAGACTTTAAAGTTTAAACACTATATTATGCTGTTGGCTCTAATTTCATAAGTTGTAATACTTTAGAGTCGTGCATTGAAAGTGCTGGGTTACCTGTGTTATTTTCTTCAGTTGACCAACCTGTAAATCTTTCGTCACTATAAACAAACCAGTTACCATTGTAGAATAGTGGTATATTTATCATGTTTTGTGCAAAATGGTCTTCTACTTGTTTAGTTATAGCTAGTACTTCTTCTTCTGAACTTGCAGATGGTAGACTATCTATTAAAGTTGACATTTCTTCATTAACATAGTTTGTTTGGCATACTGACCACCATGTTTCTGTTAAAGCTCTTGAAGTATCACCAATTGTATCATAGTAGTATTTGTAGATGTCGCCTGCTTGACCATTAGCTGTGTAAAGCATATCCCAGTCACCTGTTCCCCAACTTTGGATAACTAAGCCTAAGTCTTCAGCTTTTGCTGTTGCATTAATTCCTATTTCTCTCATGCCTTCAACTGCAATTGCAGCACCGTCGTTCCAGTCTGTCCAACCTGCTGGAGAAACCATGTCGATTTTAATTTCTTTGCCTGATGGTGTTTCTACAAAACCGTCGCCGTTTGTATCTACAAAACCTGCATCAGCAAGCATTTTTTTAGCAGCTTCTACATCATAAGTTGTATATTTTGCAGTTTCTGCTTGTGCATCGTCAGAAGTATATCCTAATAATGCTGGTGGTAAACCTGTGTTTGGAGGAACAGTATCAGCAAGATAACCATAAGCTGCTGAATCAATTATACCTTGTCTATCTACAGCCATAGATACAGCACGTTTGAAGTCTACACTGTTAAACGCTTCAAGGTTGCCCTCGTCTTCACTCATATAGTTCATTGAAATTCTAACGCCGTCGTTCATACCATACCAGTATTTTTTATTTTCGTCGCCTTGTACATATGTTTCTTCAATGTTTGGAATCATAATATGCGCCCAGTCAACACTGCCTGATTGTAAAAGTGTTAAAGCAGCTTCATTTGAACTGTATTGAGGCATTCTTAATTCGTCAACTTTTAATTCATCAGCTTTCCAGTAGTTTTCATTTCTTGAAAGTACAACCATTTCAGATTCAAAAGATTTTACAGTAGAGAAAGCACCTGTAACTACTGGTTCGTCAATATCATAGATGTATGTAGCTGGATCATCAATTTCGCTCCAGATATGTTCTGGTATCATCCATTTATTTGTAAATATTGTGTTTCTATGGAAACGGTTTTCTTCTTTCATAACTATTGTAACAGTATAATCATCTACTTTTGTAATAGATTCAAATTTACCTTCAGTAACAGTGCCGTCTTCAGCTGTTCTGTCCCATTCACCGTTTCTATCTATTTCTGGCTTATCTTTTGAATATTCATAAGAGAATACAACGTCGTCAGCGTTAAAGTCTTCGCCGTCGCTCCATTTAATACCTTCTCTTAACTTTATCGTTAAAGTTTTATTGTCAGGTTCAGATATAATTTCTTCAGCTAACCACATATTTTCTTCGTTATTATTGTAAGCATCAAATATAACTAGTGGCTCATACATAAACCCTTGAATAAATCCATATACGCTTTGTGACATTGGGTTAAAGTTTTTTACCCAACCCTCAGAAGTGTCAGACATTATTGTAAGTGACTCAATTTTATTTTCAGGATCTGGTTCATTTCCTGCTGGGTTACAGCTTGCAAGCATACCTACTGACATCGTTAATAACATTGCAAATGATATTAATTTTATAAATATTCTTTTCATAATTAAGCTCCTCTTTCTTTGATAAAATGAAATTTTAATTAAAATGTGCTTTTAATTCAGATTTTTTCTTAATTCTTCTTTCATAGCTTTTTATTTGTCATAAATTTACTCACTTTCAATTACGTATCGCTTGCTAACTTTGTTTGGAATTTTATAACATTCCAAACAAAATTAACACGCTTTATGAAAAAGTTTAGAAAGCAATATATGACTAAAATGTTAAACGCTATTTTAATGTTTTACTCAATCTTTTTTACCGATTGACCTTTAAATAATTTACCTTGCACTTCTACAATTTTTGGTAAATATGTTTTTGGATTTTCTATAGCATCTATTAGTATGTCCGCTGATTTTTTACCTATATCAGTGGTGTTTTGTTTCCAAGTCATAAGATTTGGCTTAATAACTTGCGATAATACAAAACCATCGTAACCTGCAACACTTATGTCATCAGGTATAATCATACCTCTTTGTGCAATAGCATTTCTACCGCCAATAAATGCAAAGTCATCTTGATAGAAAATAAAAGTAGGTGGATCTTCTAAGTCTAATAGCTCATGTGTTAAAGTTTCTGTTGAGTTTACATCATGATAATGACCCTCAACTATGTAATAGTCTGGCACTTCTATACCTAACTCACCACAAGTTTTTAAAAACGATACTCGACGTATCTTGCTTACTACAGTGTCTTCACCGTGGATATAGGCTATTTTTCTATGCCCCATCTCATATGCATATTTAACCATTTCGCATATTCCTTTATCGTTGTCGGAAATAATGGCACTAGAATCATTGAATACATAATCTACTGTAACAACTGGAATGCCACTATTAACTAATTCAACAATCTCTTTTTCTTTAAAATCACCGGCTAGAATTAAAACGCCGTCACAACCGTACGCCTTAGCAAATTCAGTAGGTGTAACCTTTCTTTTTCCCACTCTATCAGTAATAAACATTACAGAATAACCGTAATTTTTTGCCCTTTTTATAAATGGATTTACTATAGTTGCAAAAAATTCATGTTCAACACCGCTTTCTGTGTCATCTTTGAGCAAAACACCAAGCATATAAGATATGTTTGTCTTTAACCTTACCGCCGCTATGTTAGGTGAATACCCCATTTCATCAGCGACTTTTTGAACCTTTTGTATAGTTTCCTTACTAATATCGCTTTCATTTCTTAAAGCCTTACTTACTGCCGTAGCTGATATTCCACAAGCTTTGGCGATTTCTTTTAATGTAACCATTTTCCCTCTTTTCCACACTACTTTAATGTTAAAGTACAATGCTTTTTTTAAATTAACTATATTGGATAGCTACTCCATATTTTATAATTTAGCATTGAATTCATGGTCAATAACAGTAAAATTAGCATAAATATAAACACGTGTTATCTTAAAAGCAATTTCTTACTTTATCGATAAACTAAAGATAACATATTTACGTTTTGTTGTCAATACTATTTCTTGATTTTCTTCCTAATTAACAGTTTATAAAGCGTTTTTTTGTACACATTGCACAATAAAACATACTATTTTGCTTGCATATAACGCTAGAAACCGTAGATTAAATACGTTATGCAACGTTTAACAAACTTAACTTTGACGTACGATGTGATGCAAAATTTAAAGCTTATGATAAAAAATCAAGCTCATTACATCAAAAAATAGTAAAGTTAGGTTAATTTTATCACTTATAACGTTTAATCTCTTAACTAATACACCGTTACAAGATTTCTTATAAATCTGTAATAGTGCTTTTTATACATTCAGATAGTCGTCGCTAAGTTTATCATTTTTAACTAAATAAAATACAATTAAGCGTATTATATATGGTGCTGGTTTTCTTCTCTGTGCTTCCCATTCTTCTATTGTGCGTTGCGGAATTTGAAGAAATTGCGAAAATTCTTTTTGTGTCATGTTTGTAGCTTTTCTTATCTCTTTTATATTCACATTTTCACTTCCTTTCATTTAGATTTATTTTTAAAAGCACAAAAACCACCTTTAAATATAGGCGGTTTTTTGTAAATTTGGCGGAGAGATGGGGATTTGAACCCCAGGTACGGGATAAAACCGTACACATGATTTCCAATCATGCTCCTTCGGCCAGCTCGGACACCTCTCCATATTTAAATTTTCTAGTTTCTATTAATAATTATTTTAAAAACTTAAAACACAACGTAATTTTTAAGTTATCATATCTAATACAATCAAAAATCCACAAGCTTTTTGATTATTCAATATAGTATAAGACCTTAAACCCAAACTTAAAATATGCTAAAACAAATTTTAAGACGTTACAAAAATGGGAGGGCGTGGAAACCCTCCCAAACTAAATTAGTACAAAATAATTATTATGCAAAGAAAGCATATGCATTAAGACCAATTATTAATGCTGCAAAACCTAATGCGAAAAACTTTGTCCAACGTGCTAAGAACGTATCAATTGAACGTGCTTTGTTTTTTGAAAAGAATGTATCAGCACCACCTGTTACAACACCTACACCTTGTTGGTGACCTTCTTGTAATATAACAACTAAGATGATAGCAACAGAGAAAAGCAACATTGCTCCGCCCATAACGTATTCCCAAACGCCCATGATTTTCACCAATCTTCCTATATAAATTTTGATAATCTTAATTTAAAATTAACACTCTAAAAATTATACTATAAATTTTCTTTTATTTCAAGTGTTTTTTTATTAAAGTTTAGAAAGAAATTACATTTTTTCTACTAATTCTTTAGTATCTCTAGCAATTACTAATTCCTCGTTAGTTGGAATTACAAAAACTTTAACTTTGCTGTTTTCAGTAGAGATTTCTCCGCCTTTACCTAAAATAGCTTCTTCATTCTTTTTAGGGTCACATTCAACGCCTAAACAAGCTAATTGCTCACAAATAGCAATTCTATGTCTAAATTGATTTTCACCAAGACCTGCTGAGAATACTATAGCATCACAACCGCCTAAAGCAACGTAATAACTACCAATAAATTTAGAAATTTCATATTCTAAAATATCATGAGCAAGTATTGCACGTTCATTTCCTTTTAGTGCTTCCGCTGTTACATCTCTATCATCGCTTGAAATACCAGACACACCTAAAAGACCTGATTTTTTATTAAGTAAGTCGCTCATTTGTGATGGTGATAGATTTTCTTTTTCAGCAATAAAAGTTACAACTGATGGGTCTAGTGTACCTGTTCTTGTACCCATCATAAACCCGTCTAGCGGAGTTAAACCCATTGATGTATCTATACCAACACCGCCATCAACTGCTGCAATTGACGAGCCGTTACCTAAGTGACAAGTAATAATTTTTAAATCTTTAATATCTTTACCCATCATTTTTGCACATTTTTTGCTTATGTATTTATGTGATGTGCCGTGGAAACCGTAACGGCGTATTTGATATTTCTCGTAATATTCATATGGAATAGGATATATATATGCTTTTTCTGGCATTGTTGAGTGGAAAGCTGTGTCAAAAACTGCAATTTCTGGAACATCTTCGCCAAATACACTTTTACAAGCTTTAATAGCTTGTACATGGGCTTTATTATGTAGTGGTGCTAAATCTATTAATTGTTCTATACCGTTAAGCACTGTTTCATCTATAATTGTACTTTTGCTAAATAATGAACCACCTTGAACAACTCTATGTCCAATTGCATCAACTTCGCTTAAATCACCAATTACGCCAAACTCTTCACCTGTTAAAAGCTCTTTTACTTTCATAAACGCTTCTGTATGATCAGCCATTTCAACATTTAATTTTGTGTTTCTATTATCAAATGTTTTATGACCTATAATACCACCGCTTAAACCTATTCTCTCGCAATTTCCTTTTGCTAAAACTTCCTCACCGTTCATATCGAAAAGCTGGTATTTTAAAGAGGAACTACCCGCATTAATAACTAAAATTTTCATTTTTTACATCTCCTGTATTGATTTTATATTTGTCTGTATATATAATAGTACAAAACACATTTTTTTTCAACTGTTTTTACATAAATTTTATCAAAAAGTAGGTGTTTTATGAATACGTTTGCCATAATCTCTGAATTTAACCCTTTTCATAGCGGTCATAAGCTTTTGATTGACAAATCACGAGAAAACGGAGCTACTCATATTGTAGCTATTATGAGTGGCTCATTTATGCAAAGAGGCGAAATATCTATATTTTCTAAATTTGCACGTACTGAGTGTGCTTTACAAAATGGCGTTGATTTAGTTATAGAATTGCCAACAATTTTTTCAAATTCAAGTGCTAAAACATTTGCATATGGTGGTGTTAATATTTTAAATTCAACAAATTGTATTGACTTTTTGGCATTTGGAAGTGAATGTGGCGACATATCCGCCTTAAATAAAGTTTTAGATATAATGAGTTGTGAAAAATATATAAGCGATTTAAAACATCATTTAAGCCTAGGCAAATCATATGCTCGTGCGTGCAGTGACGCTATAAGCAATATTTGCATTGACAGTAATAAAGTTTTAAGCAGTGCTAATAACACGTTAGCAATTGAGTATATCAGTGCATTGCGACATTACAAAAGCAAAATTCAGCCTATTACGTTTGAAAGAGTGGGAGCCATGCACGATTCTTTCAAAACTTACAAAAATATTGCAAGTGCTTCAAATATTAGAAATCGTATACTTAATAAAGAGGAATTTTTGAATTTTATACCAGAAAATTGCTATGAAATTTTAAATAAAGAAATTGAAAAAGGACGGATAAGTAATAAAAATAACATTGAAACCGCTATAATTTATAAGTTGAGATGTATGGATTTAAACGATTTTAAAAACCTACCTGACGTATCTGAGGGGCTTGAAAACAGATTACACAAAGCTGTTTTAGAACATACAAATCTTTGCGATATTATAGAGCAAGTTAAAACAAAAAGATATACTCATGCACGAATACGCCGTATAATTATGTGTGCATTTTTAGATATAAAAAAAGATATGTACTCTTCTTTTACGCCTTTTGTACGTGTTTTGGGATTTAATAAAAACGGTATTGAAGTTTTAAGAAAAATTAAAGATAATTCTAATATTAAAATTATTACAAAGATAAGTAATAATTTTAATGAGTTAAGTGAAAGTCAAAAAGCGATATTAAACCTTGATATAAAAGCTTGTGACATACAAGGATTATCGTTTGAAGTACCGCAAAAATGCAGGGAAGATTTTTATATTGGCAATATACACTTAAAATAAAATCGAATATATGTTCCTAAAAGTATTGACAATCTCAAACATTTGTTCTATAATTAAATAAAGAACAAATGTTTGGAGGTTTTTTATTTTGAATAGAATTATTTTACATAGCGATTGTAACAACTTTTATGCATCTGTAGAATGTCATTTAAACCCAGAAATTAAAGATAAGGCTGTTATTATATGCGGAAACCCACAAGAGAGAACTGGTATAGTGTTAGCTAAAAATGAACTTGCTAAAAAATATGGGATATCCACAGGCGACACCATATGGCAAGCTCAACGAAAATGCCCAAATATTTTAAAAATAAGACCTACCTTTCGCCACTATGTCGACTACTCAAACCGTGTAAAAGAAATTTATTGTCAGTACACAAACTTAGTAGAGCCTTTTGGAATTGACGAAGCATGGCTTGATATTACAGCAATTCCAACAAAATTAAAGCCTGTTGAAATTGCCAAAGAAATAAAAGAAAGGATAAAAAAAGAAATAGGAATAACTGTAAGCATAGGCGTAAGCTTTAACAAAACTTTTGCAAAAATAGGGAGTGATTACAAAAAACCAGATGCAATAACAGTAATAAGTCCGCAAAACTATAAGCGTATAGTTTGGGCGTTAGATTGCTCAGACTTACTTTATGTAGGAAAAGCCACAAAAAAGAAATTAAACAATTTAGGTATTCATACCATAGGTGATTTAGCAAAAACTGATAAGGAAATTATAGTAAAAAATTTTGGTAAAGTAGGTATAAGTTTACACGAACACGCAAACGGTATAGATTACGATGCTGTTTTACCGTTTGATTATAACGCATTGCCAAAGTCTATAGGAAACTCAACAACAACATATAAAGACTTAAAAAGCATAGAGGAGGTAAAATTGGTTTTGAATATGTTATGTCAAAAAATTTGCACAAGAATGAGAAAAGAAAGTTTATACTGCAAAAATATAAGTATTCAAGTAAAAAATAGTATGCTAGTAACTACAAATAAGCAAAAAAACATTAAGGAATTTACTAATGTAACAAGAGAAATATACAAAAATGCTTTGCTTTTATTTATTGAAAATTTCACTGTTTCAAATAATAACCCTATAAGAAGTATAGGTGTATCTATTAGCGATTTTACACAAAACAAGCCACAAACTCAACTTTCATTATTTGCAAATGATAATGAGGATAGTTTTAAGCGTGAAAAATTAAGTAAGCTTGACTATGTATGTGACGATATTAAAAGCAAATATGGTAAAAATTCGGTTGTAAATGCTTCATTATTGAGAGATATACGACTATCTAAAGTCAAATAAAATGTGTGATTTTATTTGCATGATGTGACATATGTATACAAAATACGCCATAGGTGTGCATTTTTCGACACATCTACAAAATAATTGTGATTTAATTTGATTTACGCATTGATTTAGTTTCACCTAAGTGATATCATTGCACTAGATTAAAATATACCACCATATAACTTTAATCAAAATTTTTAAAATAAAGGGGGTTTAAAATGGATTTTATAACTTGGTCGGCTGAATATTATGAGCAAGCAAACATTATTAAAGAAAAAATCGTAAATTTAAAACAACAACTAAAAGGCAACGAAAAATCATCGCAAAACACAATTGAATTAAATAGACGTATAGCTATTCTATATTCAATGTACTTAGAATGTATTCATACAGGTAGATTATTAAAAGAAAAAGGAGAAAACAAAAATGAACAATAAAAAAAATTATAACACTTTTTGCGAAAATTTATATAGCTTTAGACAATATAATAAAGGGTATGACAACAGCAGCGAAATTTTAAGAATGAAAAATTTTTTAAAAAAAGCTATGCAGTCAGACCTATCCCCAAAACAAAAAATATGTATTAAACGTTACTTTGTAGATAATATGAAAATGAAAGATATTGCAGCAGAATTAAATATAAGCTCCTCCGCAGTTTCAAGACACGTAAAAAGAGGAATTGAAAATTTAAAGAAAAGATCAGTTTATTATTAAATTGCAAAACATTATGTAAAATAATTTTATATTTTTATGATATTATCATTTAAATAAAAGCACATAAACATAACATATAAAATATTTTGTGCAAAAAATTTATCAAATTATATGGTAAAATGCTTTATTTAAATAGCTGTATGGTTTATATTTCCATACGGCTATTTTTAAAGGACTTGTCTAATCAAAAATATATATCCACCACCTTAATTTACACAAACTTTTAACGCAAGATACTGTCAAGCTGAATGTATAATTACGAATTAAATAAAATATTAGTCATAGATAAAATTTTAAAAACATATAATTATGTAGCTCGTAAAATGTACGTAATAATTTAAAATAGGAGGCTAAAAAAATGCTAGAATTTTATCCTGAGGGTAAACTGTTAAATACAGCGGAAAATCAATATTATTTAACATCGCAGTCACATCTTGCACAAGCTTGTAGCGAAAAGAAAATTTTAGAAGCAAGAGCATTAGTATGTGATTCATCACATAATTTAATAGTAGATTTAGGTTGTATGAAAGGTAAGATACCACGCATTGAGGGTGCAGTTGGAATTAAAGAGGGAACAGTAAGAGATATTGCAGTTATTTCTAGAGTAAACAGACCAGTTTGCTTTACTATAATAGGCTTTGAGACTCAAGAAAGCGGAACACTAACAGCTATTTTATCAAGGCGAGAAGCACAATGTATGTGTCTTGAAAATTATATAAATCATTTAAAATGTGGCGACATAATAGACGCAAAAGTAACTCATCTTGAAAATTTCGGTGCATTTGCTGATATAGGTTGTGGTATAGTATCGCTTATGCCGATAGATACTATATCTGTTTCACGAATAGAACACCCTGCAGAAAGATTTACAGCTGGAATGGATATAAGGGCTATAGTAAAAAACATTGATAATGGAAGAATTAGTTTATCGCACAAAGAGTTATTAGGCACATGGGAAGAAAATGCAAACAGGTTTACAACTGGAGAAACAGTTGCAGGTATTGTAAGAAGTGTGGAGGACTATGGTGCATTTGTAGAACTTACTCCAAACCTTGCAGGGCTTGCCGAAACAAAAGAGGGTATAAAAGTGGGGCAACAAGCAAGCGTTTTTATCAAAAATATAATACCTCAAAAAATGAAAATCAAGCTTATAATTATAGATACTTTTGATTATAGCTACAAACCAGAAAATCCAAAATACTTTTATAAAGGCGATTACATAGACAATTTTTTATACTCGCCAAAAGAAGCCGATAAGATAACACAAACAGTTTTTATATAGCAAATTAAAAAGGCTACTGCATACAATCATTTATGGTGTAGACTTGATAGTGAATAGTAAAAGCTCAATACCTCCAAGAAAGAACGCTGTTTTCTTATTTTTATAATTTCAAAAATAAAGAAGACAGCATTATCTTTAAATTTCGAGCGTTGCGTTCAAGGCTGTTTTTATGCACGAATTTATTTTTTTAAAGTCATATTGACAAATGCAAAAAATGTTGTATAATGTTAGTAAGAGATAAATCTCTAGCTGTTTAATTTTTTTACACCACGAGTGACTCAAGCTAACTTGTAATAGTATTTTTGTAAAACTAAAAACAATATGCAAGTGGCGTTTATATTTTGTACAAAAGAATAGACAGTATAATTATTATGTATTTTAAGAAATTAAAATAAAAGTAAAAAGTCGCTAAAGAAGTAATGATTTTAATTTCCATTAATTTTTAAATTTTGTGAGCTTTACCACTTTTTTAGCGACTTTTTATGGTACCAAAAATTTGTAAGCAAAACTGTTAATAAAAGATTACAAATACCAAAATCATAAACTTAAACAAGAAATATTTAATTATTTATTGAATATTTCTTGTTTTTTTATTTATTAAGTAAAAAAAATAAATTTTTTGATTATATACTTACTTTTTATACAAAGGAATTATGCTATGTGTTGACATAAAGGCTATTTGTGATTATAATATAATGTATAAATTTGTGTAGTTTTATAGGAGATGAAAAGTTATTATGTATTTATTTGATATTTCACAAAATATATTTGATTGTAATGTATACGACGGCGACCCTAAACCTACAGCAAACTCCTTAAAAGATATAAATTATGGCGAAACCTATAATTTATCATCTTTTGAAATGTGTACTCATAATGGAACTCATATAGATGCACCCTCGCATTATATTAACGGCGGAATGACAATTGATGAAATACCGCTTTCAAAATTTTATGGTGCTTGTACCGTTGTAGAAATTAGCGGTCTATTAACAGGTAGAGATATGGAAAAAATCTTACCAAAATGCAAAAAGAAAGTTATTTTTAAAGGGCAAGGTGAATTGCAGTTTACATTAAGTGCTATTAATGTAATGGTTGACTTTGAACTTGACTTAATAGGAATAGACGATATCGCATTAACTTTAGAAGAAAAAGAAAGCGAAGTACATAGAAAGTTATTGCAAAATGATATAATTATACTTGAGGGGCTTAACCTTGAAAATATAGTGCAAGGTCATTATAAATTATGTGCGTTCCCAATAAAGTTAGACGGCTTGGAGGCAGCACCTGTAAGAGCCATATTATTAAAAGAAAAATTAGGAATATAAATTTATATTCAGGAGAAAAGATATGAAGAAAAGCATTAAAATAATTATATTTTGTTTTAGTATTTTTATAGTTGCTATTATGTTTTCTGCTTGCGGCACTCAAAAATCTCAAGTTGAGAATTTTATGAGTTTTGACAGCAACTTTAAAGGCGAACGTATGGTTTCGCTAACTTTCTCAAACGACTTAATTAATAATAATGATTTAAAAACTGATTTTGATTTATTAGTTGAACAACATTGCCCAGAGCAAATGACATATGAATATACACAACAAAAAG
>CAYJFG010000020.1:0-2930 GCA_964369305.1 uncultured Eubacteriales bacterium | reverse complement strand
GGTGTATATGTTTTTAAAATCATGTTTAATTCGCAAGAGGAGTATGAAGAAAAATTATCAGAAATTTTAGGACGTAAAAGCAATTTAGCCTTTGCGATAGTGCAGAACCCTCTTGCAACAGGTTTTACGTATGAAGAGGATTTTGAAAGCTTAGACTTACTGTCCTTTATCACAACTGCACTTGAAAAAAGGGAGTTTATGGACTTAAATATCGAAATGGAATGTACTTCAAACCTAGTAAGTTATGAGGGTATGGCGTTTAACAGTAATACTCAAAAAATAAGCGTTGATAATTTAGACGGCTACCCAGTAACTAGTATTGATATTGAAACTGCAAACAGTAAAGAGGGTCTATACGACAGAAAATTAACAATACAATTCCCACAATCTACATACGATGAAATGGGAATAGCTTTACATGAACTTATGGAGCAAAGAACAGATGAGAGTGCCGCATATAGCGGATTTACTCAAAAAGGAAATAATCAAGCTTACGAAATATTTTATCAAGATATAGACATCGAAACACTTCTCAATGTTACAAAATTATTTTTAGACTGTAATGAAACAAACGTGTATTATGGCGATAAAAATAACGCAAGCACTCCACTTGCAGAACAGCTTATTTTTGAAGAAGAATTTAACACATTAAGCTTTTTTAGCGAAAATGGAGAAGATGTACCGCTTAGATACTCATACTCTTTGCCTATAGCTACAACTCATGGTCAAGGTATGATGCTTGAAAAAGGAGCATGGCAACAAGTTGGCGACTGGGTAGACGGTGTGTATATTTATGAAAACAGCGGTAAAGCTTACACTTTAAGGATACCAGATGGTATGCAGTATAAAGTTGAGGGCTTTGCAGTTGACACAAAAAACAATGGCAATGGCGAATTTGAAAAAACTTTTGATATAGAATACGACAAAAACACAGGCATCGAGGCGTGTGAATATGCTATTAATTATTTTAACGAATTAGGCATTAGTGCAACATCTTCAAGAACTGACAAATATGTTGTATGTACAATTTCAAAAGCAGGTTCAATTGAAGATATAAACAGTTTTTATCATAATATTTTTGGCGAAAACAATGAGTTTTCAAGAAAAGAAAATACTAGCTCAATGGCAGTAGTTACCGACATAAATTTTACAGATAATATAAGCATTTCATATATGCTAACACCTCAAAACTTTGATGTTCCATTTATGTATACTTATACAAATTTAAGTCAAGAAAATATTAATATGGTAACAGGTAAAGAAAACGGAAAAAATAAAGAAGTTAATATAGAAAATAATATTTACTCAATCAATTACAGTGGCGGAGAAAACTCAATAAGTGTAACGTCAACTGAGCCTAACAGCGAGGGCGTTATTTGGTACTGCATCATTATAGGTATTATGTTTGTGGTAATAGGACTTATAATGTGGTTAATAATAAATTCTGGAAATAGGAAAAAGAGATAAGAAATGCAAAAAATTAATTATCAAAAAAAAATGGAAACTTTAATAAGCACTTTTGATGATAAAATACCTACATTGATGTTGCATAGTTGTTGTGCTCCTTGCAGTACATACGTAATAGAATATCTTTCAAATTATTTTGAAATTACAGTTTTTTATTACAACCCTAATATATACCCAGAAAAAGAGTACATTTTTAGATGTGATGAGCAACAAAGATATATAAAAAGCATATCGACAAAAAATAAAGTTCATTTTTTAAAAGGAGATTATGAAAGCGACTTATTTTATGAAATGTCAAAAGGTTTAGAAGCCGAAAAAGAGTGCGGAAAGAGATGTTTAAAGTGTTACGATTTAAGACTTAGAAAAACAGCTATAAAGGCTTTAGAAAAACAGCATGATTATTTTGCTACAACTCTTACAATTAGTCCGCTTAAAAATGCACAAGTTATAAATGAAGTTGGTTTGAGTATAGAAAAAGATGTAAACGTATTATATTTATGTTCAGACTTTAAAAAAAATAATGGATATAAAAGAAGTGTTGAGTTATCAAACCAATATAATATTTATAGGCAAAATTACTGTGGTTGTGTTTTTTCGCAACAATTATAAAAGTCAGTATTCAAACTTTAAAAAACACTGCATAAAATCAAATGCGATTTTATGCAGTGTTTTTAAGTATATTAATTTAATTCTTTATCTTTTTTAATTCTAAACATTTTTCTTAAAAAGAAACTTAAAAATACAGGACTTTCCACAACTACTAATTTCATAAAAACTACCTCCAAATTAACATTTTAATAGTGCTATCGACAATACAATAAGTGCAACTGTAGTAATTGCAACTATAGCACCTTGTGGCAAAATACAACCAACAACAAAGCCAGCACTAAATGTTAAAACGCATTTAGCAATACTTTTATAACAACACATATAAAAACTCCTTTTTTGGTATGTAGACTTTGTTATAACATATAGTATTCGCTTTTTTAATTTCTGTTACTTTAATAATTATTAATTTTTATTAAATCTAGTATATCCACATTTCCGTCTAAATTAAAATCGGCAGTGATAGAAAACGGAAAAGTTAAAGAACTCTCACCAGTTAAATGTTTTGTAAGCGTTCTTCTGTCGTTACTGTTAATATTTCCCTCCCCTGTTATATCGCCACTAACTAAAAAAGTATAGCTACTTTCTATATTTCCATAAACATCTTTAAAAACTACCTTGAAATTAGTACCAATATTACCGCTTGTTTTTGGGTCGCCGCTATAGTTATAGAAAGTGATATTTAAATTTTCATTGTAAATTATATTACTTTTGAATTTAGCAATTGTGGTTGATATAGGTAATGTTATGTGCTTATTACTTTCGTCAATTTCATATGTATTTGATGCAATTGCATTATCTACTGGTGGTTCATTTAGTATAGGCGTAGTTTCAGTTATTATATTATCTATGTCACT
>CAYJFG010000019.1:17301-24927 GCA_964369305.1 uncultured Eubacteriales bacterium | reverse complement strand
AAAAATATATTTTTTTGGAGCTAGGTGTTACCTATCATTGATTATTTAACAATTTTGTTTTACTCTTTTTTTAGAAAATACTTGTTATTTCAAGCATTAAATGGTATAATATTTGGTGCATAATTTTTAATAATTTGGTTAATTTATTTTAATAAGGCTTATAATCTAGTTTTATAAAATAAAGGAGCTTAAAAAAATGGGAAATTCAAATAAAAAAACAAAAAATCAAAATATTAAAAATGAGCAATTTATAAAAACACCTAACGACGACGCAGAAGAATTACAGGAAATGGAAGAAACAAATCCTATTAACCAAAGCAATACAGATAAAGTTTTAGAAACAGGCTCAATAACTACTAAAAGTGGTGATTATATAATTCACTGTTTAACAATTGTTGGTCAAATTGAGGGTCATAATGTGCTACCAGTTCAAAACAAAACTACTAAGTACGAACACGTTATACCACAACTAGTAGCAATTGAAGAAGAAGAAAAAATTGATGGTTTGTTGATATTATTAAATACTGTAGGTGGAGATGTAGAGGCAGGGCTTGCAATTGCTGAATTAATATCTGGAATGAAAAAACCTACTGTTTCAATAGTTTTAGGTGGCGGACATTCAATAGGTATACCACTAGCTGTTGCTGCAAAATATTCTTTTATAGCACCGTCAGCATCTATGACAGTACACCCTGTGAGATCAACAGGTTTAATACTTGGAGTGCCACAAACATTTGAATATTTTAATAGAATGCAAGAAAGAATTACTACTTTTGTATGTAGCAATTCAAATATTATGCACGAAAGATATATTGAACTTGCAATGAATGTAGGTGAACTAGTGCTTGACGTTGGCACAATACTTGAGGGCGAAGACGCTGTAGACGAAGGCTTGATTGATGACGTTGGAAACTTAAGTGACGCTATGCAGAAACTTAAAAGCATGATTGGTGCAAATAAAAATATTGAAAAAAGGCAAAATAAAAGAAGAAATCTAAAGAATAAGTAAAAAATATATGGATTTTACAACATATGCAGTAATAATCATGTTACTAAATTTATGATTATATGGTATGATTGTATAATTCATATTTTACATAAAAACAAATTTAATTAAAGCGAGGTCAAATACATAATGAGTATAATTGATGCGATAATACAAGGTATTATACAAGGTTTGTCAGAATTTTTACCAATTTCAAGCAGTGGACATTTAAACATAACACAACATATTTTAGGTGTAACGGAAAATAATTTATTTTTCAGCGTTATGCTTCATGTTGGTACACTTATTTCAGTATGTGTAGTATATCATAAATTATTGTTAAGACTTATTAAAGCGTTTTTTGCAATGGTAGGCGATATATTCAAAGGTAAATTTAAATGGCGAGAAATGGACGAAGACAGAAACTTAGTTGTAATGCTTATAATAGGTTTAATTCCATTATTTATTTTGTTTTTACCAGCTCCGTTTGCAGGCGGTATGCAAATTAAAGATTTAGCAGACTTATGGTCTTCAAACTCAGGCTACTTTATAGTTGTAGGATTTTCGCTTTTACTTACTTCAATTTTACTTACAGTTGGTAGAATGATGGGTAAATATACAGCTAAAAAATATCAAGAAAAAGGTATTTCAAATCAAGATGGCGTTGGTAGAAAAAGATATAATGTTATTGACGCTATAAGTGTAGGTGTGGTGCAAGTTTTTGCAGCAGTTTTACCAGGATTATCACGTTCTGGCTCAACACTTTCAGTAGGTCAATTAAGGGGTATCAACAAACAAAAAGCACTTGATTACACATTTATTTTGGGTACACCAGCTATAATAGCTGCGGCTATTCTTGAAGTTGGCGATGCTATAGAAACTAATGCAGTAGCACAAGTAAATCCTTTTGTTGTGATAGTTGGCGTTATAGTATCAGCTGTTTGTGGTTTGTTTGCTATTAAATTATTTAAATGGATGCTTGCAAAAGATAGATTAATTATATTTATTATTTACACTGCAGTAGTAGGTTTAGCTGTAATTATAATAAGTATAATTGAAATTAATGCAGGTGTTAATATATTCACACAACAACCGCTTACTTTTGGTTGATTAAATGACGTAAAAAAATATTCATGGAGGTAAATTTTTGAAAAAAACAACTTCAAATGGAAAAAGTAGAGCTACTAGTACAAGTAGAAATACTAAAAAACCTACTAGAAATAATACTAATAAAAAAAATACGGCGAAAAGAAATAACAGTAAATTCGCACAACAAGATATTCTAAAAAGAAGACAGACACAAGCTATATTTTTAGTTGGGTTTGCTGTATTACTTTTCTTTTTAATATTCCATGAGGGGCAAGTTGTATGGAAATTTTTTCATGATATTGTGACAGGTGTATTTGGTGGATTGTCAATACTTATACCTATATTTATAATAATATTAGCTTTTATTTTAGCAACGGAGAGAAAGAAAAACGAAAGTTTAAAAGGTAAAGTATTCTTAGCTGTCGGAATAATTATGTCATCTACTACACTTGCATATATAACTAAATATGGTGCATATGAAAATGATAATGGATATTTTGAAGAATTTGTATTTTTATTTAATGAGTCTATTGGAGGATATTTAGGCGGTGCAATTAGTGGTATATTAGGTGTGCCACTAGTAGCGGGTCTTGGTCAAATTGGTGCTACTGTTGTAACTGTTATAGTACTAATACTTTGCATTATGTTTTTATTTGGTATCACAATTAAACATATTATAGATTTTACATCTAAAAATACGAAGAAAATCTACAATTATAAAAAAAGAGAAAAACCAATCAGAAATGAAAATATAAATAGTATTAGACCAAAGAGAAAAACTGAAACTTTTGAAGAAGACGAAGAAGAAATACCGCCTTTATTTAAAATACCAAACTTACCTAAACCTAAAGACAAGAAAAGGAAAAAAAGTAATATAGATATTAGTCTAGGCGGTTTTGCAAAAAATATAGACGAGAAAAAAGAAGATATAAACGAAAAAGTTGAAATTCAAGAAGAAAAACAAATTGAAACGGTTATTACTGAAAAAGAAGATATAAAAGCCGAGAAAAAAGAAAGCAAGCCTAAAAAAATTGCTAAAACTTTAGAGGTTTTAGACGCTAAAAAGCTTATTCAGGAAGAAATAGAGCAGAAAACGGAAGATGATTTAGAAGGTTATAAATATCCGCCAGTGGAATTGCTTCATCCGTCTTACGATAGTAGCGACGATGATTTAAGCCATTTGCATAGAGAAGGTGAAAAACTTATAAAAACGCTTGAAAGTTTTTCGGTTAAAGCCTCGATTGTAAATATTTGCAAAGGTCCATCAGTTACAAGGTTTGAAGTTCAGCCAGCACCTGGTGTTAAAATTGCCAAAATAACTAGCCTTGTTGATGATATTGCACTTAATTTAGCAGCAAGCGATGGCGTTAGAATGGAAGCACCAATCCCTGGTAAATCAGCCATTGGTATTGAAATTCCAAATAAAACTACTAGAATGGTAACGCTAAGAGAGCTTATAGACTCTAGAAAATTCCAAAATGCAAAAAGTAAAGTTACTGTAGTTTTAGGTAAAGACATTGCCGACAATATAATAACGGCAGACATTTCAAAAATGCCACACTTATTAGTAGCAGGTACTACAGGTTCTGGTAAATCAGTTTGTATGAACTCAATTCTTTTAAGTATTATTTATAAAGCAACTCCTCAAGAAGTTAAAATGTTACTTATTGACCCTAAAATGGTAGAGTTTTCAAAATATAAAGGGATACCACATTTGCTTATTCCAGTTGTGGCAGACCCTAAAAAATCGGCTGGTGCGTTAAACTGGGCTGTAAGTGAAATGACACAAAGATACAAAACTTTTGCAGCGTACAGTGTTAGGGATATTAATTCATACAATGACATGGTTGATAGATACTTAAAAAAATATGAGCATTTACCAAAGGATTTACCAAAAGAAGATAAGCCTTTAACAGAGGACGGCTTGCCAATACCTGAAGAAAAAATGCCTCAAATTGTTATAGCTATTGATGAACTTGCAGACCTTATGATGACAGCACCACATGAAGTGGAAGAATCAATTTGTAGGCTTGCTCAAAAAGCAAGAGCTTGTGGAATGCATCTAGTAATTGCAACACAAAGACCTAGTGTAAACGTTATTACAGGTTTAATCAAAGCAAACGTGCCTAGTAGAATTTCTCTTAAAACCTCATCTCAAATTGACTCAAGAACAATTTTAGATACAGCAGGTGCCGAAAAACTTATTGGTAGGGGCGATATGCTATTTGCACCAATAGGCTGTAATAAACCACTGAGGGTTCAAGGTTGTTTTGCATCTGATGAAGAGATAGAAAACGTTACACATTACATAAAAAGCAAACATCACTCAGAGTACAATGAGGAAATTTCAGAAGAAATAGAGATAGCAGCTTCTAAGTTAAATTCAGGCAAACAAAATGCATTTGATGCTGAAGATGGACAAAGCGACGATAGCGAAAAAGACCCTATGCTTGAACAAGCTATAAAATTAGTAGTTGAAGAGGGTCAAGCATCAACTTCGCTTTTACAAAGACGTTTGCGTTTAGGTTATGCAAGGGCAGGAAGATTAGTTGATGAAATGGAAATGATGGGTATAGTAGGTCCTCATGAGGGTTCTAAAGCTAGAAAAGTAATTATGTCACAAGAACAATGGCTAGAAAGACAAAACTTAATCTCAGATTAAAATTTTGGAAATTTAGGTAAAAAATTAAAAAAATTATAAAAAATTGTCTTTTTTCTATTGATAAATCTGTGTATTTCTGTTATAATTAGAAACTGAAAAGGAATATAATTAAAATACTTCTTATTTTAAAAGGAATGGTAGATATGGCAAAAAGAAATTATAGAAAAGAAGAAGAATTTACAAGCATAGAAGATTTAAAAAGAGAAATTAGTAAGGCTTATAAAAATGAGGCTGCTATTGAGAAAAAATTCAAAAAAAGACGTAGAATTTTGCTTTCAACAGTTTTAGTTATTGGTCTTGTTTTCATCTATGTTATACTAAGTAGTAGTATGTTTACTAATGAGAATGTATACTTACCTACTGGTAGCACGGGTGGCACACTGCGTTCATCTTACACTACTCCAGCAGCTCAGCCATATAACCCAGAGATTGAAACTGTACCTAATGTAGATGCAGGCGGTAAAGAACTTGTAAAAGATGATGCTTTTTACATCTGGAACGGCAATGCATTTTTAAACTTTAAAGGCACAGATACTTCTGCTCTAAACTACGCAAGTACAATTTCTTCATTTAAAGAAACTTTAGGCGGTAGTATAAATGTGTATAACATGGTGTTACCTACACATACTGAATTTGGGTTACCAAAAGAATATCAATTGCAGATAGATACAAATTCGCAAAGAGATAATATGACTATTATTTATAGTAACTTTACTCAACCTATCTTAACTGTAGACGTTTACAATTCTTATGTTAGAAATATGGACGATTACTTATTCTACAGCACAGATAGTAGAACAACTGCTACTACAGGGTACCATTTGTATAGTGAATTTGCAAAAGTTGCAGGATTTGAGCCAATTAGCATTACAGATACAACAAGATTATTTGTTGACAACTTCTATGGTGACCTTGCACACGCATCTATGAATGATATTTTACTTAGAACTCCAGATTATATTGAGTATTTCGACTTACCACAAGATATATCATGTACTATTTATGATAACGATATAAACGGTAACTTAAGCACAAAAGGTATGGAAGTTGAGATGTACAACGAAAATGCTAATCAAACAGATGATTACTACTCAACATTCTTAAACGGTAGTTATCCTCTAACAGTATTAGATAATAACGAAAATTCAACTGGTGCAAAAATTCTACTAGTACATGATGGGTTAGGAAGTACAATAGCTCCTTTCTTAGCTACAAATTATGACGAAATTCATGTAGTAGATTTTAGAACTTGTACAGAAAATATCAAAGAATATTGTGCAGAAAACGGAATAACAAACGTTTTATTCCTTAACGGAATAATGTCTGCAAATTCTGCAACACAAATCGATAAAATGAAAAGTTTATTTTAATAATTAAATATAACGTTTTAATATTTAAGAGGTTGTATTACAAAAATTGTGCATGGCGTGAATGATAAATTAAAATTCTTGGTTTACAAGTTTATTTTAATTTTGTATGACAAGCCATGCAAAATTATTTACATAGCGTTTAAATTTTTAAAAGGAGGTGCATATAATCAATGTTAGGTCTTCATGTTATGGTCGAAGTAGAAAAAATGATTAATAAAAAAGGTGTGTATACAGGTAAGATTATTTCAAAAGCTATGGAAAACAAACCTATATTAATAGTAAGTAAAAAAAAACTACAAAGAACTTTTAAAGGTAACGTAATTGCCTTAACTAAAAATAATGAAGATGACGACAAAAGGATTATTATTGCACCATGTGGAGAAATGCTTTACGAACCCGATTTATTAAATAGGCTAGTTTTTGTTGATGGTCTTAAAATTGACAAAATTACGTGCCTTTATGAAAAATCTTGTGGAGCAATTGTATTTTACAGAAGTAAACCACTTACAAAAGTTTTGTTAGTTAAAAATAGAAATAGTAGATACTGGAGTTTTCCAAAAGGACATATTGAAAAGGGCGAAAATGAATTTCAAACGGCGTTAAGAGAAGTAAAAGAAGAAACAGGACTTGACGTGAAATTATATGGTAATTGTAGACAAGTATCCGACTATAACCCTTTTGGTAAAATTGAAAAGAGAGCCGTTTTCTTTTTAGCAGAAACTAAAACAGATAATGTAGTTATTCAAAAAGAAGAAATAGACTGTTATACATGGGCTACATTCCAACAGGCTGAAAAATTATGTAGTTATGAAGATGATAAAAAACTTATAAAAAAAGCTCAGCTATTTATTAGAAATATGAAAATATCAAAAAATAAAACACGAGATTTAAGGAATAATGCTAGAAAATATTGAGATTTTACTATTTTAACACGTAGTTATTTATGTAAAATTAATCAATTGTGCAATAGTGGAGGTGCAAAAAGTGGAACATCAAAAAAAAATCGCTGTAATAAATGATTTTTCTGGTTTTGGCAGATGTTCTTTAACAGTTTCGCTCCCAATTATTTCTGCAATGGGTATTCAATGTTGTTGTGTTCCTACTGCAATTTTATCAAACCATACAGGTTATGAAGATTATTTTTTTGACGATTATACGAGCAATATGGAAAAATACTTTTCAAAATGGGTTAAACTAGGGCTTGAGTTTGATGGTATATACACAGGTTTTTTAGGTTCTACTACTCAAATTGAAATTGTAAATAAATTTATAAAGATTTTTAAGGGCGAAAATACTATAGTTATTACTGACCCAGTAATGGGTGATAACGGAAGATTATACGATACTTTTACAAACGATATTTGCATTAAAATGAGAGAACTTTGTGAAAATGCAAACGTAATAACTCCAAACTTGACAGAAGCTTGTTTTTTAACAGGAATTGACTATAAACCAAATGAATTTGACAAAGATAAACTAATCCAAATTGCACAAAAATTATGTGTTGGAAATGTTTCAAA
>CAYJFG010000019.1:429-17291 GCA_964369305.1 uncultured Eubacteriales bacterium | reverse complement strand
GTCTTGCTTAAAAATAGGCGACGAGAGAGCAGGCACAGGAGATGTTTTTTCTTCGATTATTGCAGGTGATATAATTAATGGCGACTCTTTTGTTAATTCAGTATTAAAAGCTAGTAGATTTATTTCTAAAGCTACTGAAAAATCTAAAAATTTAAATATCCCAAAACAAGATGGCATTTGTTTTGAATATTTTTTAAAAGAGCTTTAATTTTTCTATTTCGGATACGCTTAAACGTGTCCGATTTTTGGTGTATTTGAAATTAAAATTTGCTTGCAACTTATTTTTAAATTTGTTATAATTAAAATTAGACATAAATTAACAGAGGAGATAAACATGGAGAATAAGAATATACGAACAAGATTTGCACCAAGTCCAACAGGATTTATGCACGTAGGAAATTTGAGAACTGCTTTATATGAATTTCTTATTGCAAAAGCATATAATGGTTCTTTCGTTTTGAGAATTGAAGACACAGACCGTGAACGACTAGTTGAGGGTGCAGAAAACATCATATACAATACTTTAAAGCTTGCAGGTATTACACATGATGAAGGGCCAGATGTAGGTGGAGATTTTGGACCATATGTACAAAGTGAAAGAAAAGATATGTACTTGCCATACGCTCATAAATTAATCGAAGAGGGTAAAGCTTATAGATGTTTTTGTGATAAAGAGCGTCTTGAAAAAATTTCAGAAAACATGGTAGGCGGTGGCTATGACAGACATTGCAGAGATTTACCACAAGAGGAAATAGACAACCTATTAGCACAGGGTATTCCTTATGTTATAAGGCAAAAAATGCCTATAGAGGGTGAAACAACTTTTTCAGATGCAGTTTATGGCGACATTACTGTAGATAACAAAGAGTTACAAGACCAAATTTTAATAAAAACAGATGGTTTCCCTACATACAATTTTGCAAATGTAATTGACGACCACGAGATGAACATAACCCATGTTGTAAGAGGTAGCGAGTACTTAAGCTCAACACCAAAATATAATCTTTTATATAGTGCGTTTGGGTGGGAAATTCCAACATATGTACATTTACCTTTAATTATGGGTAAAGATGATGACGGTAATGTATCAAAACTTTCAAAAAGACATGGTAGCACTACTTTTGATGACTTATTAAATGACGGATACTTACCAGAAGCTATTATAAATTATATAGCATTGCTTGGCTGGTGTCCTAAAGATAATCAAGAAATTTTCACACTTGATGAACTTTGTAAAGCGTTTTTTGTTGAGGGTATAAGTAAATCGCCGTCAGTATTTGATTATGATAAATTAAATTGGTTTAACAGCGAATATATAAAAGCATTATCGCTTGAAGAATTAACAAATGTAGCTAAACCTTACTACGATGAAATTTTTAATGGTATTGAAATAGACTATATTAAAATATCTAAAATATTACAACAAAGACTTACAAAACTTTCTGATATAAAAAATAGTGTAGATTTTTTTGCAGCGCTTCCAGAATACGATGTATCTTTATTTGTAAATAAAAAGAGTAAAACTACTCTTGAAAACTCGCCAGTAGTTTTGAAAGAAGTTATAAAAGAATTATCTTTAATAAGTGACTGGTCGCATGAACCTATACATGATTGCTTGATAAATCTTGCAAAAAAACTAGAGCTTAAAAACGGCACTGTAATGTGGCCAACAAGAATTGCCGTAGCAGGCAAAACAGTAACACCTGGTGGAGCAATTGAAATTTTAGAGATTTTAGGAAAAGAAAAATCTTTAAAAAGAATGGAAGAAGCAATGGAAAAATTCATATAATATTTACATTTGTAAATTTGTATGTTATTATTATATAAAAAATAAGGAGGAGATTTTTAATGAGTAAAGCAACAAAAGTTTTTTGGATAGTGATGGGCGTTATATTAATATTGGGTGGAATTGCAGTTTTTAACAATCCATTTTCAGCGTTTCTTTATACAGAAGCACTTGTAGGTATTATTTTAATGACTATTGGCGTATTAAGTATCGTAGTTTACATAGCTACACATAAAATGATTTTAGGTGGTGGCTGGATTTTAGCAGAGGGCATTATTGCTTTAGTTATTGGTTTAATGCTAACATTTGGACGATACAATGAGCAAATTTTTTCTTTTATCTTAGCATTCTTTATAGGTTTTTGGCTTTTATCTTCTGGCATTATGCAAATTACAAGAAGTGTAGAACTTAAAAAGTTACAAGCTAAAGGTTGGGCATGGAGTGCTTTTTGGGGTGCTTTATGTGTAATTTCAGGTGCATTATCATTTATGCAACCATTATACACTTCAGTAATGACAACTGCATTATTCACAGGTGCAATTTTAATTTTAAGTGGTATAAGTATGATATCAAAATCATTTATTAGAGATATCGAACAATAGAAAAGTAAATAAATTAGAGGCTATGGTGTATTATAATAATATATCATAACCTCTATTAATTGATTAAAACAAAGGCTGTTATATATACAACCTTTGTTTTAATTTGTTAAAAAACTTTTAGTAAAAAGGAGCTTTTAAATTGGATAAATTTAAACTTGTGACAGATTACTTACCAACAGGTGACCAACCACAAGCTATTGAAAAATTAGTAAATGGTATAAATAATGGCGACAGAGAACAAACTCTACTAGGTGTCACAGGTAGTGGTAAAACATTTACTATGGCAAATATAATAGCTAAAACAAATAAACCTACCTTAGTTTTAGCACATAATAAAACACTGGCAGCTCAATTATGTAGCGAGTTTAAACAGTTTTTTCCAGAAAATGCAGTTGAATATTTTGTATCTTACTATGATTATTACCAACCAGAAGCGTATATAGCACATACAGATACTTATATTGAAAAAGACAGCTCGATAAATGAAGAGATAGATAAATTGCGTCATAGTGCAACACTTTCGCTATCTGAAAGACGTGATGTAATAATTGTGTCTAGTGTATCATGTATATACAGTTTAGGAAGTCCTATAGATTATCGTAACATGGTAATTTCTCTTAGACCTAATATGAAAAAAGATAGAGATGCACTGCTTAAAAAACTAGTTGAAATTCAATACGAGCGAAACGACATAAACTTTATTAGAAACAAATTTAGAGTTCGTGGCGATGTTGTAGAGATTTTTCCATCGCACACAGCTAGTAAAGTTGTGAGAGTTGAGTTTTTCGGCGATGAAGTAGACAGGATTTGTGAAATTGACCATATAACAGGAGAGATACTGTCAATTCTTAAACACGTTGCGATATACCCAGCTACTCACTATGTAGTTGAAAAAGAAAAAATGCAAAAAGCTATGCGTGATATAGAAATGGAATTAGCACAACGTCTTGAGGAATTTAGAGATAACGGTAAATTGCTTGAAGCTCAACGCCTTGAACAAAGAACAAGATACGATATGGAAATGCTACAAGAAATAGGATTTTGCACAGGTATTGAAAACTATTCTCGTGTGCTTTCTGGTAGAGAGCCAGGCTCAATACCATATACACTATTTGACCACTTTCCAGAAGATTTTTTGCTTATGGTAGATGAGTCGCACGTTACTTTACCGCAAGTTCGTGGAATGTATGCAGGTGATAGAGCAAGGAAAGAAAATCTAGTTGAGCATGGTTTCCGTTTGCCGTCTGCTTTTGACAATAGACCTTTAAACTTTGACGAATTTTACAATAAAATCAATCAAGCTATATATGTAAGTGCAACACCTGGTGACTTTGAAAATGAACATTCAATAGCAGTTGTTGAGCAAATCATAAGACCGACAGGACTACTTGACCCAAATATCACAGTAAAACCAATAGATGGGCAAATGGATGATTTAATATCAGAAATAAACCTAAGAGTAGAAAAAAGTCAAAGGGTACTCGTAACTACACTTACAAAGAAAATGGCAGAAGATTTAACGTCTTATTTTGAAACAATGGGTATAAAAGTTAAATATTTGCATCATGACATAGACACAGTAGAACGTATGGAAACAATAAGAGATTTAAGGCTTAAAAAGTTTGATGTTCTTGTTGGAATTAACCTTTTAAGAGAGGGTTTAGACATACCTGAAGTATCTCTAGTAGCTATTTTAGATGCTGATAAGCAAGGATTTTTAAGAAGTACACGTTCGCTTATTCAGATAATAGGACGAGCAGCCAGAAATTCAGACGGCGAAGTTATTATGTATGCAGATAGCGTTACACCGTCAATGCAAGTAGCTATTGAAGAAACAATGCGAAGAAGAGCAATTCAAGAACAATATAATATAGATAATGGAATAACACCGAAGACTATAGTTAAAAAAGTATCAGAGATACTTGAAATTTCATCTCATAAAGACGAAAAAGGTTCAAAGAAAACTAAATTATCAAAAGCACAAAAAGAAGAAAAAATCAAGCAACTTGAAAAAGAGATGAAAACAGCTGCAAAAATGCTTGAATTTGAACACGCAGCTTTCTTAAGAGATAAAATTAAAAAGTTAAAAGGTGAAAAATGATATATCGAAAGGATAACAACAAATTATGCCTAAAAGTAAAACTATGAAGCATTATGGAAATGAGAGTATTTCAGCGTTAAAAGGTGCTGACAGGGTACGTAAAAGACCAGCTGTAATTTTTGGTTCAGACGGTATTGAGGGTTGCAAACACTCTATTTTTGAAATAATGTCAAACTCAATAGACGAAGCTCGTGAGGGTTTTGGTGACACAGTAATTGTAACAAGTTATGAAGATAACTCTGTTGAAATAGAAGACAACGGACGTGGTATCCCAGTTGAATATAACAAAGCCGAGGAGCAATATAACTGGTATTTGCTTTTTTGCGAGTTATATGCTGGTGGTAAATATAATAACGAACAAGCACAAAATTATGAATTTTCGCTAGGTTTAAATGGTTTAGGTTTATGTGCTACTCAATGTGCATCGCAGTTTATGGACGCACAGATTAAGCGTGATGGATTTTTATATACATTACATTTTGAAAAAGGCGAAAATGTAGGCGGACTTAAAAAAGAGCCTTATACAAAAAAGGATACAGGCTCAAAAATTAGATGGAAACCAGACCTAGAAGTCTTTACAGATATAAACGTTGAAGAAGACTACTTTTTAGATATTATAAAAAAGCAAGCAATAGTAAATGAGGGCGTTAAGTTTATATTTAAAAAGCAACGTGGAAAAACATTTATTACAACAGAGTTTTTATATGAAAACGGCATAAGCGACTATGTAAAAGAAATTGTGGGAGATAACGCACTATCAACAGTTACAACTTTTAAAACAGAAAAAATGGCAAGAGATAGAGCTGATAAAAACGAATATAAAGTAAAAATCAATATGTGTTTTGCATTTTCAAATAGGGTTAAAATGACGCAGTATTACCACAATTCAAGTTGGCTTGAGTATGGTGGAGTGCCAGAAAAAGCCGTTAAAAATTCTTTTGTTTATCAAATTGACTCATACTTAAAAAAGAATAATAAGTATAATAAAAGCGAAAGCAAAATTAATTTTACAGATGTTGAAGATTGCCTAGTAGTAGTTGCATCTTATGAAAATCAAACTAAAAAAGCTATAACAAATAAAGGTATACAAGATGCAATGACAGAATTTTTCCGTCAACAACTTGAAATTTATTTTATTGAAAATCCTATTGAGGCTGAAAAAATTGCAAACCAAGTTTTAATTAATAAAAGAAGCCGTGAAGATGCAGAAAAAACAAGATTAAATATTCAAAAAAAGCTTACAGGTAATATGGATATTACAGGCAGAGTAGCAAAGTTTGTTGACTGTAGAAGCAAAGATATATCAAAAAGGGAATTATTCATAGTTGAGGGTGACTCAGCGTTAGGTGCTTGTAAACAAGCAAGAGATCCAGAGTTTCAAGCAATAATACCTGTAAGAGGAAAGATACTTAATTGCCTAAAAGCAGATTACGACGCAATTTTTAAAAGTGATATTATTGTAGACCTTTTAAAAGTTTTAGGTTGTGGTGTTAAAGTAAAATCAAAAGCGAATAAAAATTTAGCGTCATTTAATTTAGATGCTTTGCGTTGGAATAAAATAATAATTTGTACAGACGCCGATGTAGACGGATTTCAAATTAGAACGCTCATTTTAACTATGCTTTATAGATTAACACCAGACTTAATAAGCGAGGGTAAAGTATATATAGATGAATCGCCGCTATATGAAATAAGTACAAAAACACAAACATATTTTGCATATACAGAAAGCGAAAAAGAAAAATTCATAAAACAAATTGGTAAAGAAAAATACACAATACAACGCTCAAAAGGATTAGGCGAAAACGAACCTGACATGATGAGCCTAACTACTATGAACCCAGACACAAGAAGACTTATAAAAGTTTTAGAGGGTGACATGGAGCAAACTGTAAAAATGTTTGATGTTCTATTAGGTGATGATCTTGCAGGCAGAAAAGAATATATAATTGAACATGGAAGTAAATATATAGATGAAATAGATGTAAGTTGAGGTGTAAGTAATGGCAGAAAAGAGAAAACCTAGAAAAAGGCAAACAACAAAAATACGTGGAGTAATTGAGGGTGCTGGAATAGTAGAAGAGCAAGTTATATCAAACACGCTTACACAAAACTATATGCCATACGCAATGAGTGTTATAATGTCACGTGCAATACCTGAAATAGACGGATTTAAACCAAGTCATAGAAAATTACTTTATACTATGTATAAAATGGGTCTTCTAGGAAATACAAGAACAAAATCAGCAAATATAGTTGGGCAAACTATGAAGTTAAACCCACATGGCGATAGTGCAATATACGAAACTATGGTAAGACTTAGTAGAGGGTATGAAGCACTATTGCACCCTTTTATAGACTCTAAAGGTAACTTTGGTAAATTTTACAGTAGAGATATGGCGTATGCAGCCTCAAGGTATACAGAGGCAAAACTTGATAGTTTATGTAATGAATTATTTTCAGATATAGACAAAGACACAATAGACTTTGTAGACAACTACGACAGTACAATGAAAGAGCCAACTCTACTACCTTGTACATTTCCATCAGTACTTGTAAATGCAAATACAGGTCTAGCCGTTGGTATGGCAAGCTCAATTTGCTCATTTAATTTAAGAGAAGTTTGTCTTACAACTATCGAAGTTATAAAAGATGAAAAATTTGATATTATGGAAACTTTACCAGCACCAGACTTTTCAGGTGGCGGACAAATAATATATAATAAAGAAACTTTTGAAAATATATATAAAACAGGTAAAGGCAGTTTTAAAGTGCGTGGACGCTACTATTACGATAAGTCGGAAAATTGTATTGATATTTTAAGCATACCACAAACAACTACAGGCGAAGCTATAATTGAAAAAGTAATCGACCTTGTAAAAACTAATAAAATACGTGAAATATCAGATATTCGTGATGAAACAGGTATTGACGGATTTAAGGTTACAATAGACCTTAAAAAAGGAACAGACCCAGATAAATTAATGCAACGCCTTTATAAAATGACAAAACTAGAAGACAGTTTTTCATGTAATTTCAATGTGTTAATTGCAGGAGTTCCAAGGGTTCTAGGCGTTAAAGAATTAATGCAAGAGTGTATAGCGTTTAGAAGAACATATTTTGATTTAAAAAAGAAAAGCGAAAAACTACATTTATTAAAAGGTTTACAATGTATACTTTTAGATATCGACAAAGCTATAAAAATTGTACGTGAAACTAAAGAAGATAAGCTAGTTATTAAAAACTTAATGGACGGCTTTTTAATAGATGAAATACAAGCGGAATATGTAGCAGAAATAAAACTTAGAAATTTAAACGAAGAATTTATTTTAAAAAGAATAAACGAGATAAACCAACTTGAAAAAGATATTGAAAATCTTGAGCAAATACTTAAAAGTAACACAAAAATAAAAAATATAATCATTAAAGAGTTAAAAAACGTTGCAGATAAATACGGTATGCCACGTAAGAGCATTTTGATATTTGCAGAAGATATAAACGACGTTGATATTATAGAAGAAGTGCCAGATTATAATGTAAATCTATTTTTTACTAAACATGGTTATTTCAAAAAAATAACACCACTTTCACTTAGAATGGGTGGCGAGCAAAATATAAAAGAAGACGACATAATTATTCAAACATACGAAACTACTAATAATATTGATTTACTATTCTTTACAAACAAATGTCAAGTATATAAAGCAAAAGCTTACGACTTTGCAGACACTAAAGCAAGCGTGCTAGGGACGTATATACCAGCAAAATTAAGTATGGACGAAAACGAAACAGCACTTAAAATGATAGCTACAAAAGATTATAAAGGGTTTGTTATTTTTGCTTTTGAAAATGGCAAAGTTGCAAAAGTCGATTTAGATGCGTATAAAACTAAAACAAATAGAAAAAAACTTGCCAATGCATATAGCGACAAGTCAACTTTAGTAGATATTTATTTTAGTGAAAGTGATACCGATTACGTTTTATCTTCAACATCTGGACGTAAAATGTTGTTTAATAGTGAGAAAATAGGAATTAAAACAACTAAAAATACACAAGGTGTAAATGTTATGAAATTTAACAAGGGTCATAAACTTGGTAAAATGGAAATTTATGTTGAGGGAATGCTTGAAAAACCTGTAAGATATATAAGTAAAACGTTGCCATCAGCTGGAGCAATTCCAACACAAAGTGAACTCAATTATAAATTAGAAATTAAATAAGCAATGTTAAATTCTACATCTACTAGTAGGAACAAGTGTAGCGGGCTGTCGCATAAAAAATTTTTTTCGTCATATTACACAAGACCATTGTAGGGGCGAAATCCATTTTCGCCCGAATTTTACGTATTTACAGGCAAAACGGGAGCATATGGAATGCTCCCCTACAAATATTCATTAATATTTAGCATTAATGCGACAGCACTAATTATTGACTACCTGCATAAAACAGTTTTTTAGAAAGTTTAGTTTTTTCTAAAGCTGCAACAAGCGGTAAACCTAAAATTAAGCAAACACCAAGTTCGCCTAAAGCAACTAAAGATCCTTGTGTTAAAAAGCTTAAAAAGTTAAAATCGCCTGCTATAAAGAAAATTTCAATTTCAAGCCCAATTATGATACCATTAAATAAAGCTGGCATTAAAGCAGATAAAATAGGTATGTTTTTAAAACGAACATTCCTAAACTTATAAATAAAAAATGCTGCTAAAAATGATGCAATAGGTCCTATAATCATATCAGGCGGTAAAGCGGTTAAACTTACAATATTGGCAATAGCACAACCAATAGTAAGCCCAGTTATGGCATTTGGAGTAAAAAGAGCAAGAAGTGTTAAAACCTCCGACACTCTAAACTGAACAGCCATAGACGTGCTTTGTGGAAATATCATCGCTTGTGCAATAGTAAGCCCTGCATATAGTGCGACTATCATTGCACTTTGTACGATGAATGTAGTGCGTTTTGTTTTCATTATTCAATTGTCCTTTCGTAGTTTTGTTTTAAGTCCGGAGTTTGCGACGGACTGCATACATAAGTAGCTTTATAGATAATACAACTTTTTTCTAAAAAAATCAAATAAAAATATTAATTTTGTAACTATAAATAGTATTTTAGTTCTAAAATTTATATTTTTAGTAAATAAATAAAATAAAGAGGAATTTTTTATGTTTGAAAATATTAAAAATGAAATACTTTCGCCCGCTGGCGATATGGAAAGCTTAATAAATGCTATAAATTTTGGAGCAGATGCAGTATATCTTGCAGGTAAAAGCTTTGGTATGCGTACATCTTCAAAAAACTTTGATAATGAGGAACTTCAAAAAGCGTTAGATCTTGCACACTCAAAAAATGTAAAAGTATATATAACTTGCAACACATTACCAACAAACGAAGAAGTAGAAATGCTACCGCAGTATCTAACATACTTAAACGAAATAGGTGTTGATGCGGTAATAGTTGCAGATATTGGTACTTTAATGCTTGCCAAAGAGTACGCGCCAAACGTGCAAATACATATATCAACGCAAGCTGGTATTGTAAATTATCAATCAGCGAATGCCTTTTATAAGCTAGGTGCAAGTAGAGTAGTGCTTGCACGTGAATTAAGTTTAAAAGATATATTAAAAATTCGTCAAAATGTAGACGAAAATTTAGAAATTGAATGTTTTGTGCATGGTGCTATGTGTGTTTCATTTTCTGGTAGATGTTTAATATCTGCGTATATGAACGGTAGGGACGCAAATAAAGGAGATTGCTCCCAACCTTGTAGGTGGAAATATCATCTATACGAAGAAAACAGAGAAGGTCATTTTTACGAAGTGAGCGAAGAAAAAGAGGGAACCTATCTTTATAACTCAAAAGACTTATGTATGATAGACCATATAAAAGAACTTGCACAAGCAGGTATCACAAGCTTTAAAATTGAGGGCCGTGCAAAATCAGCTTACTACACTGCGGTAATAACTAATGCATACAGAAAAGCACTAGACGATTATAAGGTTAATGGGCATAAAGAAGATTACAAAGTGCCACAGATTATAAGAGATGAAGTATACAAAATAAGTCACAGAGAATATTCAACAGGTTTTTTCTTTGGTTATGAACCAGGGCAAAACGTAAAAGATGGTGGATATATTAGAGAATATGACGTAGTGGCAGTTTGCGATAATGCTCAAACAGGTGTAGCAAATATAGTTCAGCGTAACAGATTTTTTGTAGGCGATGAACTCGACGTACTACCGCCAGACGGCATACCTTTTTTAATTCACGTAAAAACTCTAATTAACGAAAAAGGCGAAATGGTAGAAAAAGCACCTCACGCTATGGAAAAACTTATAATGCATATTGATGAAAATATTATAATTCCAAACGGCTCAGTTCTGAGAAAAAAAAGAAGTTAAGGGGGTTTTGTTTTGGGCATACAAGTAAATGATATATTAGAAATGAAAAAAAAGCACCCATGCGGAAATAATCAATTTATAGTACAAAGAATAGGTATGGATTTTAAACTTAAATGCATAAAATGCGAACATGAAATTATGTTGCCTAGGAGTAAAGCAGAAAAAAACACAAAAAAAATATTAAGAGATGGAATTGTAGTTAAAAAGGAGAAATAATTTTGTTTGATAGAATAGAGATTTTTGAAAAAAGGTACGACCAACTAAACCAACAGCTATTTGACAATGCAGTTGTAAACGATGCAACACTGTATGCACAGATATTAAAAGAAATAAAATCAATTGAAGCTATAGCACTCACATATAAAAAATATAAAGAAACTCAGCAAAGTTTAAGCGACGCTTTAGAGATTTTAAACGAGAGTAATTTAGATAAAGAGTTAAAAGAAATGGCAGAAGAAGAACTAGCACTTGCAAAAAATGAAATAGAAAATTTAAACGAAGAATTAAAAATATTACTTCTACCTAAAGACCCTAACGACGATAAAAACGTAATTATCGAAATTAGAGGAGGAGCAGGAGGAGAAGAGGCAGCGTTATTTTGCGGTGTTCTTTATAGAATGTACTCAATGTATGCAGAGAAAAAAGGTTTTAAATCTGAACTTTTAAACGCAAACGAAACAGGACTTGGCGGTTATAAAGAAATTGTATTTATGATAAACGGAGAAAGTGCTTTTTCAAGGTTTAAATTTGAAAGTGGTGTGCATAGAGTTCAAAGAGTTCCAGAAACTGAGTCACAAGGAAGAATACATACATCAACTGTAACTGTAGCAGTTTTACCAGAAGCGGAAGATGTAGAAATAGATATAAACCCAGCTGATTTACAAATTGACACTTACAGAAGTAGTGGTGCAGGTGGTCAGCATATTAATAAAACGGAGTCGGCTATAAGAATTACTCATATACCGTCAGGCGTAGTGGTAGAATGTCAAGACGAAAGAAGCCAACACAAAAATAAAGAAAAAGCAATGAAAGTTTTAAAATCAAGACTTTTACAAGCGAAAGAACAAGAAAAAAATCAAGCAATTGCACAAGATAGGAAATTACAAGTAGGAACAGGCGACAGAAGTGAGAGAATAAGAACATATAACTACCCACAAGGTAGAGTTACAGACCACAGAATAGGACTTACTCTTTATAAGATTGATGAAATTTTAAACGGAAGTATCGACGAAGTAACAGACGCATTAACAGCCGCTTACAGAGCAGAACAATTATCACAACAAGAAACATAATCAGTTAGGAAGAACAAAAAGAAAATGAAAACAATTTTATTAAATGAAGAAACAATGCAAAAAGGCGTTGAAATTATAAAACAAGGTGGAGTAGTCGCAATACCTACAGAAACCGTATACGGACTATCGGCAAATGCGTTAAATCCACAAGCTATAAAGTCAATATTTCAGGCAAAAGGACGACCTATGGATAATCCTTTAATAGTTCATGTTGCAAACTTTGACGATATAAAAAAACTTGTTTTAGAAATACCAAACGATGCATATATTTTAGCAAAGAAGTTTTGGCCAGGTCCACTTACAATAATTATGAAAAAAAGCGACATAATACCAAATGAAGTAAGCGGTGGACTTAACACTGTAGCTATAAGAATACCGAAACATCCACTTGCACGTAAATTTATAAGCGAATGTGGTTTGCCACTAGCCGCTCCAAGTGCAAATATTTCAGGTAAACCAAGTCCAACAACAGCAAACCATGTTTTAAACGATTTAAACGGAGTAATACCAGCAATTTTAGATGGTGGAGCGTGTACAGTAGGTCTTGAATCTACAGTAATAACGCTTACAACTGAAAAACCAACAATATTAAGACCAGGCGGAATTACTTTTGAGCAAATAAAAGAAGTTCTAGAAGATGTTAAAATAGACAGTGCAGTCCTTTGTAAACTTGAAGACGATAAAAAAGCAATAAGCCCTGGAATGAAGTATAAACATTATTCGCCAAATGCAAAAGTTGTTATTGTAAATTCAAGCGATACAGAATATTCAAAATATGTTAATAATTTTCATGGTGACAATGTAGGTGCAATATGTTATGATGAAGATGTGAATACTATAATGGTAAAAACGTATCCAATAGGTAGAAAAAAAGACGAAGAAAGCCACGCTAAAAACCTTTTTGCAAGACTGCGTGAGATTGATGAAGATAAAATCGAAAAAGTTTTTGCAAGATGCCCTAGCAAAGAGGGTATAGGTTTGGCACTTTACAATAGGCTAATACGTGCAGCAGGGTTTGAGGTGATAGACATTGCGTAAATATAAAATAATAGGTTTAACAGGTCCTACAGGGTCTGGAAAATCAATAATAGGTGAGTTTTTAAAAGAAAATGAAGTTGTAAAGATAATAGATACTGACGAAATTGCAAGAGAAGCTACAAAAAATAAAAGTGCTTGTGCAGTAAGTTTAAATGCAGTTTTTGGTGGAGATTTACTAGACGAAAATGGCGACATAATAAGAATGAAACTTGCAAGCAGAGCATTTTCTACAAAAGAAGATACAAAACTTTTAAACGATATTGTACATCCATGGGTGTTTTTAAAAGTGTTTGAAAAAATTAATGAATATAAAGAGCAAAATGTAAAATATATATTTATTGATGCACCAGTTTTGATAGAAAGCAACGGAAATGCAATGTGTGATATTGTAGTAAGTGTTCTTGCAGATGAAGAAACAAGAATAAACCGAGTTATTAAAAGAGATAATATTACTTTAAGTCAAGCTAAATTAAGAATAAATGCACAAAATAATGATGAATTTTACGTTAGAAATTCAGATTATGTAATTTATAATGATAAAGATTTAGAAAGCATCAAAAATAAATCTTTAGAACTTATTAATTTTTTAAATGAGGTATAGAGTTATATGGCTACAACAGTTAGAAAAAAACAAAGTCGAAAGAAAAAAGATAATATAAGGAATAAATTGTTTAGAATAGCTGTAGTTTTAATTTCTTTTATTATTTTAGCATCAATTGCTATTGTAATAATTGAAACTTTCAGCGATTCATGGGACGACTTTGAAAAAATGCAATATCCTACGAAATATGAAGAAATTGTACAAGAGATGTCTGAAAAATACGATGTTAGCGACGAGTTAATTTATGCAGTTATAAGAACAGAAAGTAGCTTTGATGAAGAGGCTGGCTCTAGTGCTGGAGCTTTAGGACTTATGCAAATAATACCAGACACTTTCGACTGGCTACAAATGTATTACCACGGTGAAGTAACAATGGAAACTGAAATGTTATTTGAACCAGAAATAAATATTGAGTATGGAACAATGTTTTTAAGTTTTTTACTTGATAGATACACTGAAGAAACATCATGTATAGCGGCGTATAATGCAGGGTTTGGTGCAGTTGACGATTGGCTTTTAGATGATGAGTACTCTAAAGATGGAGAAAAGTTATCCTACATACCATATCCAGAAACAGAAAATTACGTTGCAAAAGTTGTAAATGCAAAAATAAAGTATAAAGACTTATATGGTATATAAAAAATTTAAAGTGAGGTAAAAAAGTATGAATGAAGAAAAAAGTATAGCATCAAAATTAAAAGAAGAAATTTTTATCGATAAGAAAAAAGGATTTAAAAGTTTAAGCGAAACACAAGTAAATAATGCAGATAGCTTTTGCGAAGATTATAAAATTTTTCTAGATAAATCAAAAACAGAGAGAGAAAGCGTAATTACTAGTGAACAAATAGCTGTAGAAGCTGGGTTTGAGCTTTTTAATTGCGATAAAAAATATAAAGCAGGCGATAAAATTTATACAAAAAATAGAAATAAAAATATAGTGCTTGCGGTTATTGGTGAAAATGGTTGTAAAGACGGTGTTAATCTTTCAATAGCTCATATAGATGCACCACGTCTTGATTTAAAACCAAACCCACTATATGAAGCGTCAGACTTAGCACTTTTAAAAACTCACTACTACGGTGGAATAAAAAAATATCAATGGACGGCTATTCCTTTAGCACTTCATGGTGTAGTAGTTTTAAAAGATTTAAGTGTAGTAAATATTTGCATTGGCGAAAATGAAAGCGACCCTGTATTTACAATTACAGACCTTTTACCACACCTTGCAAAAGAGCAAGCAGAAAAACCGCTTGCAAAGTCAATAGCAGGTGAAGATTTAAATATTTTAGTAGGTAGCAGACCATTTAAAGATGATAAAGAATCAGAACTTGTTAAACTTAATATTATGAATTATCTATATGAAAATTACAATATAACAGAGCAAGATTTTTTATCGGCAGAACTTGAACTAGTTCCATCTTTTAAAGCAAAAGATATTGGCTTTGATAGAAGTATGGTAGGTGCATATGGTCACGATGACAGAGTATGTGCGTATCCGTCTTTAATGGCTATATTAAATTGTAAAACTCCTAAAAAAACTGCTATTACAGTGCTTGCAGATAAAGAGGAGATTGGTAGTGATGGCAATACAGGCATGAAAAGCGACTTTACAAAGTACTTTATTTTCGATTTAGCAAAAATGGAGGGTTTAGACGGTTACAGAGTAATGTCAAAAAGTGAGTGTCTATCAGCTGATGTTAATGCAGCTTTTGATCCAACTTATGCAAGTGCATACGAGCCTAATAATAGTTGTTATATAAATAAAGGTGTTGTTATCACTAAATATACAGGACATGGCGGTAAGTATGGCACATCTGATGCATCAGCCGAGTTTATGGGCAAGATAAGAAAGATGCTTGATGATAACAATATATTATGGCAAGCAGGCGAACTTGGTAGAATTGACTTAGGCGGTGGCGGTACTATTGCAAAATATGTAGCAAATTTAAATATGGACGTTGTAGACATAGGAGTTCCTATTTTGTCAATGCACGCACCGTATGAGGTTGCATCAAAAACAGATATATATATGACATATTTAACTGTTAAAGCGTTTTTTGAGGGGTAAAAAATAATCTAAAAGAATTTAGGTGTTTGAAATGGATAAAAAAAAAGTAATATTATTTAGTATAATAGGTGCTACAGTTTTAATTACTGTAACAGTAATTATTATTATTTTAGGTTTAAACGCACCTGTAACACCAGTTAGTGGCGACGAAACTCAACCTACATCTTTGGAAACTCAATCTTCTACACAAGGAGAAGAAAAGAAAATTGAATTTGAAGTAGACAAGCTTTCGCTTGAACTTGGAATGGAAGATAAGTTGAAAATCAATACATTTAATGTAGATGAATATATTTTTGAATTGTCAAAAGAGGATATTATAGAAATTGATAATGACGGAAATATTAAAGCGTTAAATATTGGCGTTGTAAATTTAAAATGTGTAGATAAGATTGATAATACAATTTATGATACATTAAGTGTTACAGTTTATGAAGCGGTAACATCACTTGAATTTGAAGAAAAAGAAGTTAATTTGAAAAGTGGCGAAGAAATTACGTTAAATGTAAAAATTTTACCGCAGGAAACATCACTTGATGCGGTTGTGTTTGAAAGTTCTAATGAAAATATAGTTGAAGTTGACCAAAGCGGAAAAATTAAAGCTTTAAGTCAAGGAACTGCAACAATAAAAGTTACATCGCTAAGTGGTAACATATATGCTACTTGTGAAGTTAAAGTGCAAGATGAAATAACAGAATTTAAGCTTGATAAAAGCAAACTTTCACTTGCAATTAACCAAGCTTATACTTTTGAAGTAACTGCAAATATTGAAACTTCAAACGATAACTTTAAGTGGACAACAAGCGACGAAAGCATAGCTCAAGTAGATGAAAATGGAAAAGTAACAGGAGTTTCACAAGGCTCTGCAACTATAACGTCTGTTTCAAAAGATAAAGAAGAATTAGTTCAAACTTGCATTGTTACAGTAGAAAATAAAGTAACTGAAATTTCGCTTGATGTTTATCAGTTAGAATTAGAAGTTG